>JBCCCC010000040.1:0-22779 GCA_039033695.1 Pseudomonadota bacterium
CGCGAGCAACGCGACGAGCGCCTCTACCGTCTCGGGTGCAAAATAACGCCGGTCGCCTTGCCCGGTTGCCAGCGTTTCATCGCGGCGCAATGCCCGCAACTGATCAATGGCAGCCTGTTCCTGCTGCGCGGCTCGCACGCCCGTACCCGAATAGCCCTGTGCAATCCGGCTGTCCTCTGCGCGTGCGCCATAGTCATACATTTTGACGGCTGCATCGACAATTGGCCGATAACCCGTGCAGCGGCACAAGTTGCCAGCCAACGCGTCATCGTTATCTACGCGATTGCCAGGGGGCGATGACTTGTACATGGCAAACAAGGTCATGACGAACCCGGGTGTGCAGAAGCCGCATTGCGAGCCATGACAATCGACCATGGCTTGCTGCACTGGATGCAATGCTGCGCCAGGCGCCGACAATGCTTCGACGGTAATCAACTCCTTGCCGTCGAGCGTCGCCAGAAACTGTATACAGGCGTTGATCGCTTGATAACGCAGCGCGCGGTCGTCGTCGGTAAGTTCTGCCACAACGACCATGCAGGCGCCGCAATCACCTTCGGCGCAGCCTTCCTTGCTGCCCGTGAGCAACACATCCTCGCGCAAGTACTGCAGCACTGTGCGCGTCGGGTCGACATCGGTCAGCGTCACCAGATTGCCATTCAGCACAAAGCGCACGTCGCCGGTCATCTGCTAGCTGCCCCGGTAGGTGGAATAACTCCACGGCGACACCAGCAGTGGCACATGGTAATGGCTGTTATCGGCGATCGTGAATCGCAGTATCACGGTGTTGAGAAACGGCGGTTTAGCGGTCATCGTGTTGGTTGCCAAGAAATACTCGGCAACGTCGAATTCCAGCTCATAGGTACCAGGTCGAAAATCGTCGCCATCGAGAAGCGGGGCATCGCAGCGTCCGTCGGCGTTGCTGCGTGTTTCGCGCAGTGCCTCACGTGCATCGCCGATCCGGTAGAGGCGGATGCCGACATTGGCAGCAGGGTGGCCATTCGCCGTGTCGAGGATATGTGTAGTCAATGCGCCCATATGGCTCCGATACAACTGTAAAGCGGTGCTGAAAACGCACCAGAAAACGTGCAAGCCCGAGATGACTGCCTTGCCGCGTCATGGGGACTATGTAATTGAATATAAACCGATGATTAGGCTATTGCTAGTGCCTGCTCGGCTGCCGATAGCGGGCTAGTCGGCAAATGCCAGATCGACATCCGCACGTGTTGGCACAGCGTCTTGCGCACCGCGCCGCGTGACGGAAACCGCGGCCGCGTGAATCGCGAAAGCAACGGCGTCGATCATCGCGCGGCCCTCGGCCAGTGCGACCACCAGCGCGCCGTTAAATGTATCGCCAGCGGCCACCGTATCGACAACGTTAACTGCCGGTGCGGGCAGCCAATTGACAATGCCATCGTCACTCACCATCGCACCGTCAGCGCCCAGCGTGATGATCACAACGGACGGCCCCATGGCATGCAGTGCTTGCGCCGCAGTAACGAGGTCGTCACGCGAGTCAATGGGCAGACCCGTCAGCGCCGCGGCCTCGGTTTGATTGGGTGTGATGACATCGACATGCAACAACAGCTCGCTCGGTAGCGCCTCGCTCACTGGCGCAGGGTTAAGCACGACCTGCGTCAGATGCTGGCGCGCAATGATCGCCGCCCGCGTGACGGCGGTCATTGGTGTTTCAAGTTGCAGCAACAGGTACTCCGCCGCCGAGATGTACTCGCGGTTGTCGGTAACGCGCTCGACATTCAGCGCCGCATTGGCGCCGGCACTGATGCCAATGCAATTCTCACCATTGTCATCGACGAGGATCATTGCACTGCCTGTGTGCGCCGTGTCGATGACATGGATGCAGTCCAGCGGCAAGCCGTCTTTCTCGAATGCAGCTCGGGCATCTTGACCCGGCGTATCATCGCCGACACAAGCGACAAAGCGCGTGGTGCCGCCCAGGCGCGCGCAAGCCACGGCCTGGTTTGCGCCTTTGCCACCCAGTGTTGTCATGAAGTCGCTGCCAAGTACGGTTTCGCCAGCCGCCGGCAGGTGCGGCGTTCGCATCACGTAATCCAGGTTAACGCTGCCGATAACCAGTATGCCGCCGTTCATAGTGTTGCCTCGGTGAATGCAGTGTCGGCGAGCGCGCCAGTTTTCGTATAGCGCAACGCCTGCGCGCCTAAATCGTAGACCTTGGTCCAGAATCTCAGCCGATCAGCAGTGTTGCTGATGGGCTCTTCGAGATCCGTACCAATCCATTCCAGATACTGCTGTCCCCGCAAGTCGTCAATCCAGTCGTCGTTCCGCTTGGACACTTGTATGCCAGCGAACGCGCGGGCGATGGGCACGAGCAATCCCAGGCCAGGCGTAGAGTATTCCCTGCTACATAAGCTCTTGGCGATTCTGCGCAGGATCAAAAGGCAACTCCAACGTCTGGCGCATGACCGGCGAGCACCGGGCAGGCTGCTTGTGATTCACGCAATTCTACCAGCGATGACGCGATCCTTCTCAAGGTTAGGGCAGTGACGCTAAAGAAAGCCTGACTCCCGCGAGGCAACGTTTTCTGCCACACTGCCCGGCAACAACGCGCAGGCCTCTCCATGACACGCAAGATCATCTACGACACCGACCCCGGCATTGACGATGCCATGGCGCTACTATTTGCCGTGCAATCACCGAGTCTCGATTTGCTAGGCATTACCACGATACTGGGCAATGCCTCGCTGGAAATAACGACACGCAATGCGCTGTATCTCACCGAGCGGTTTGATATTCCAGCAACGGTTTTTCGTGGCGCTGCCGAGCCGCTGGTTGTGCCGCCGGGAAGCGCGCCGGATTTTGTCCACGGCAGCGACGGGCTCGGCAACATCAACCCGCCGCAGCCATCGCGCGAAGCGAGCTCGCTACCAGCGGCCGAGTACATCGCCGATACCATCATGCGCTACCCGGGGGAGGTGACGCTGGTGGCGGTCGGTCGGCTGACCAACCTTGCGCTGGCGCTTGAGCTCGAGCCACGAATTGCACAGCACGTTCAGGAGGTAATTGTCATGGGTGGCGCGCTGGGCATTGGCGGTCATCGTGGCAATATCACGCCGTGCGCCGAAGCCAATATCCACGGTGATCCGCATGCCGCCGATACTGTCATGGGCGCCGACTGGCCGCTCGTGATGGTCGGCTTGGATGTGTCGATGCAAGTGGTCATGCAAGACGACCGCATGCAACGCATCCGTGATCATGGGGGTGACATTGGTGCGTTCATTTATGAGATCTCCCGCTTCTACGAAAACTTCTACCTTGAGTCGGAAGGCATGCAGGGTTTCCCGGTGCACGACTCGTCGGCAATGATGTATGCGGTCGCACCAACGCTGTTCGAAAGTATTGAAGGGCCGTTGCGCGTCGTGACTGAGGGCATTGCCATCGGTCAGACGGTTATTGCGACGGCAGCGCAAGCGGGCCGCTCACCGGACTGGCAAGGCCGCCCAAATCAGCGCGTCTGCACCAGCGTTGATGCACAGCGGTTGCTGGATTTGTATGAGAACGCGATATGCCTGTGATGTTTGCATCGCGATCGAGGCATTGATGGTAGCGACACCTGCTGACAAGAACATCGCATTGCAGCGCGCCGAGGGCGAGGTGCGCGTTAGCTTCAAACGGCGCGGTGAGGCGACAGTGCTTGATGACTTGTATCAACGCGGTTGCGCTAAAGCGCGCTTCCCGCGTGTTGACCGCGATGCGCCGTTCGAGGCTGTGCTCATTAACACGGCAGGCGGCCTGACTGATGGCGATCGGGTGAGTGTCGATCTGTCTTGGGGCGAGGGCGCTCGCGCGCTGGTCACGACTCAGGCAGCGGAGCGGATCTATCGGTCGCGGGGTGGACACGCGCGTTTGCACCAGCGATTGCACGTCGCCCCGCAGGCGAGTGCGATTTGGTTGCCACAAGAGAGTATCGTGTTTGACGGCGGTCGATTTGAGCGACGCACGGAGGTCGTGCTTGCTGAGGGTGCGGCGTGGCTCGGTGGCGAGGTGTTGGTGCTCGGCCGTACCGCCATGGGCGAGCGTGTCGCCACCGGCGCTGTTCGCGACCACTGGCGTATTCGAATCGGTGGCAAACTGATTTTTGCCGACGGGCTCGACATCGATAGCGAGCGTCACGGCAACCTGCAGTCGTATCTGGATCACGCTGCTATTGCTGGCGGTGCGCATGTGCTGGCGACAGTGTTGCTGGTCGCGCCGGACGCCGAACGCTATCTCTCGCCAGTCCGCGATGCACTAGAATCGAGCGGTGTCGCCAGCGGTGCGAGCTATGTTGGTGCAACGATGGTGATGCGATTAGCAGCTAACGATGCCCCCGCGATTCGTCGCACTATGATTGCGCTTTTCAATGTCATAAAGTCAGTGGGTGGCGCACAGAATCCGTTTGCCGGGTTCAGCATGCCACGGGTATACGACTGCTGAGCACGGAGACAACGCCTTGAATCTCACGCCGCGCGAAAAAGACAAGCTACTTATTTCCATGGCAGCAATAGTTGCCCGCCGCCGACTTGAACGGGGCGTCAAACTCAATCACCCAGAGGCTATCGCGCTCATCTCCGATTTTGTGATTGAAGGTGCTCGTGATGGTGAATCGGTTGCCACGCTCATGCAGAAGGGCGCGCAAGTACTGACCCGCGATCAGGTGATGGAGGGTATCGCCGAGATGATTCACGATGTGCAGGTCGAGGCAACATTCCCCGATGGCACCAAGCTTGTCACTGTTCACGAACCCATTCGATAGCGGAGTCCTGCTCATGATGATACCTGGCGAATGTATTGTGGCCCGCGGTGAGATCGAGTTGAATGCGGGCGCCCCGGTCGTCACGTTGACGGTCGCCAACACCGGCGACCGGCCGGTACAGGTTGGCTCGCACTACCACTTTTTTGAAGTCAACGAGGCACTGTCCTTCGATCGCGATGCATCGCGCGGCCTGCGCCTGGATATTGCATCGGGTACTGCGGTGCGATTTGAGCCGGGTCAGTCGCGCGAGGTTTCGTTGGTGCCTATCGCTGGTGCACGCAAGGTTTATGGGTTTAACGCCAAAGTCATGGGAGCGCTCTGATGCCAGCTAAGATTTCCCGAGAAACTTATGCGGCGATGTACGGGCCGACCACCGGCGATCAACTGCGACTGGCCGATACGGAGCTGTTTATTGAGGTTGAGCGTGACCTTACGACCTACGGCGAAGAAGTGAAGTTCGGCGGCGGTAAGGTGATTCGGGACGGCATGGGGCAGTCTCAGTTGGGGCGCGCTGACGGGGCAGTCGATACGGTCATCACCAACGCATTGATCGTCGATGTCACCGGTATCTACAAGGCGGATGTTGGCATTCTCGACGGTCGCATTCACAAGATCGGCAAGGCGGGCAACCCGGATACGCAAGACGGCGTCGACATCATTGTTGGCCCGACCACCGAGGCTATTGCGGGCGAAGGCAAGATTCTGACTGCGGGCGCATTTGACGCGCACATTCATTTCATTTGCCCGCAACAAATTGAAGAGGCGCTAATGTCGGGCGTTACGACCATGTTGGGCGGCGGCACAGGGCCTGCCACCGGCACGAATGCAACGACCTGCACGCCAGGGGCCTGGCACATCGGTCGCATGTTGCAGTCATTTGATTCGTTCCCGGTGAACCTCGGGCTCTCCGGTAAAGGTAACGCATCGTTGCCTGGCGCGCTGCGCGAGCAGGTCGAGGCCGGCGCTTGCGCGTTGAAACTGCACGAAGACTGGGGCACAACGCCAGCCAGTATCGATTGCTGCTTGTCCGTTGCTGATGAGATGGACGTGCAGGTCATGATTCATACGGACACCCTGAACGAGAGCGGCTTTGTCGAGAACACGGTTGCCTCATTCAAGGATCGCACGATTCACGCGTTTCATACGGAAGGCGCGGGCGGCGGCCATGCGCCCGACATTATCAAAGTATGCAGCTTGCCGAATGTCATCCCGTCGTCAACCAATCCGACGCGGCCCTACACGGTCAATACCATTGATGAACATCTTGATATGTTGATGGTCTGTCATCACCTTGATGCATCGATCGCGGAAGATGTGGCGTTTGCCGAGAGCCGGATTCGGAAGGAGACCATCGCTGCGGAAGACATCCTGCACGACATGGGCGCGTTCTCGATCATCGCGTCAGACAGCCAGGCCATGGGGCGTGTGGGGGAGGTCCTGATCCGCACTTGGCAAACAGCGGACAAAATGAAAAGGCAGCTTGGCCGGCTGGACGAAGAGGACGGCAATAACGACAACCTGCGTGTGCGCCGCTACATTGCCAAGTACACGATTAACCCGGCAATCACGCACGGAATATCCGAACACATCGGATCCATAGAGGAAGGCAAGCTCGCCGACCTGGTGCTGTGGTCGCCAGCGTTTTTCGGGGTGAAGCCCGACCTGATCATTAAGATGGGCAGTATTGCAGCTGCCCCGATGGGCGATCCGAATGCGTCAATCCCGACGCCGCAGCCGGTGCATTATCGACCGATGTTCGCCGGTTTTGGCAAGTCGATGACGGAGAGCTCTGTCACGTTCGTATCGGCTGCTGCTCACGAGGCGGGCATTGGCGAGACGCTTGGCCTGGTCAAGCAAACGTTACCGGTTCGCAACACGCGCAATGTTGGCAAGAAAGACATGTTGCTCAACGATCACTGCCCGGAGATCAGCGTCGACCCCGAGACCTATGAGGTACATGCAGACGGCAAGTTGCTGACTTGCGAGCCGGCCGACGTGTTGCCGATGGCGCAGCGCTATTTCCTGTATTGAGACCGATGCTACGCGCACTCAAGGTCATCATGGCGGCTGACATCGATGGCAGGCCAGCAGAACAGGTGACGCTCGATTTTCATCATCGCCATCGTCGTCGGATGACCATGACCAGTAGCCAGGGGCGTGAGTTCCTGCTGGATCTTGAAGAGGCCGTGGCGCTGCGTGACGGCGATGTCTTGATACTGGATGATGACAGCCGCGTTGAGGTCATCGCGAAGGCCGAAGCGGTTGCCGAAATCACCGCAGCGGATGAACAGACACTCATGCGTCTTGCATGGCATCTCGGCAACCGGCATTTGCCTACGGAAATTCATGCGCATTGCCTGCGCATCTTGAACGACCATGTCATTGTCGAAATGGTGCTGGGTTTAGGTGGTCAGGTCGCCCAGAAACAGATGCCGTTTCATCCGGAGGGCGGTGCCTATGACGCCGCGCATGGTCATGACCACTGAGGCAAGCAATGCTGAAAGCCAGGGGGCGACCTACCGTTTGCTGTCGTGGCTGTCGCCTTCATTTCCGGTCGGGGCTTATGCGTTCTCACATGGGTTGGAGTACGCGGTTGAGTCAGGACAACTGCGCACGGCGTCGGAAGTTGAGTCCTGGCTTGCCGACTTGATTACGGCCGGTAGTGGACAAAGTGATCTTCGGTTCGCCGCAGCCGCATGGCATGCAGGCGAAGACTTAGCGCAGCTCGCAGACATCGCAGCGCTATCGTTGGCGTTTTGCGTTAGCGCGGAAATTCGCCGCGAAAGCGTGGCGCAGGGTGATGCATTCGTCGCAACGATTGATGCTGCATGGCCATGTCGTGCGGTCGACACCGTTAACGCCGCATGCCGTGGTGAAGTTCCCTACCCTGTCGCGGTGGGCAGCATTGCACGCAGCCATGAGATCGACTGCCATTCGATGCTAACTGCCTATGCCCACGGCTTTACCGCGAATCTCACATCGGCAGCGGTTCGTCTTGTCCCACTCGGACAAACCGATGGTCAGCGCACTACTGCCAACCTCTCAGATGCCGTTGCTGATGCCGTTGCGCTAGCGGCAGCCGCATCGCTTGATGACATCAGCAGTAATACGATCATGTCCGATATTGCCTCGATGCGACACGAGACCCAGTACACGCGATTGTTTCGTTCGTGATTACCGGATACATGCGCTCACGAATTCGGCAACAATAACCCTGAACAATGACCTACCTTTGGTAAGACGATGCAACACGACTTCTCGGCATTGACTGATCAAGAGATGCAAGACGCAGCACGCAAGATGAAATCTGGTGAGATAACCAGCGCTGTGCTCATCGGTTTCATGATCGGCATCATTATCTTCAGCGCTGCAACTAATAGCATCGGATTTTTGACGCTAATCCCGTTGTATCTTGCATTCAGGGTGTTCCATAACCCGGAGAATAACCAGCGAAACGCGGCGTTGAAACGCGAACTCGCAGAGCGCCAATTGGCTCGGCGATAGATATCGTTCAGGTGTCGTGTAGGAACACACCGGTGTCGTCGCATGCCTTTCCGTCTGCATTGAGGCGCGTTCTCGCTCTGTCTTGATGACGTGTCTTACTCCCTCGTAACAGGCAACCTCGTGCACGTTGAAGTCGTGGTCGCCGCGCCTCCACTAGGCGTCTTCCTGCGACCTTCGATAAGCGAACGCTCATACGTGTGAGATACGAGCTCTGATCGCGACAGCAACCTCTATAGTGGAATCGTTTGCCGTTTACGCAAGTTAACTTGTACGACTGCGGCAAAAAATTGCGAGCGACTCTTGTTGGTCGCTGAAGTTGAAGAGCGGCCGGCCGGGTGTCCTGGCGCAGTAAATGTAAGGTCGCTTCTTAAAGGAGTAGACCATGCCTGCCGCCATTTCCGTGTCGCCAACTCAGTTTCAAGCGGTCCTCGGTACCGCACCTAAGCTCAGCTTATCGCCAACACTAACCCGAAGAGCCAACAGCATCGATTTTTCGTCTGCGCCGAAATTGCGTGCCTCACTGGTCAAACAGCGGTTTGGTAAGCAATCGATGGCGGGCGTACTAAACCATGCTTTCGCGCAGTCGACGCAAAAAGGCGATGCACTAACTCGTGCCTTTATCGACACCTGGGATGATGACAATAAGGCATTTCAAAATGCCACTGTATTGATGAATGTCGCCAGAGTCAGCAAGGCGCCGCGGCGCCGCTCGATGTTGAAGTCGATGATCGCCAAACGTCGATCGGAATTTGTCGTTCACAACATCGGTGGCATGTCCCGCAAGGATGCGCGCGCCGTAATGATCGACTTTTTCAAGGCTGGCGGCAAAACGACAGACGTTGCGACTTGGCTCGCCGACGCATCAAAATTTCTGGACGAGACCGACACGCCTACGCCCGGCCAAGACGGGCTCTTCAGTGGGCTTAAAAAACTCGGGAAGAAAATCGGCAACTGGGTCAAAGGCGCGATCAAGACTGTGGGTGATGCACTGGCGGCCGCCGTCAAGAAGCTGGGAGAGGCGATCAAAGCAGTGGCGAACTGGTCGTACAACAAGATTCGCGACTTTGTTAGTGGTTTGATCCGGGCTGGCGTGTCGCTGGCCAGAATTCTGAATGAGGCGATCAAATTGGCGCAAAGCGCGCTCAACAGGTTCGTCCGGGCTTTGCTAAATGCCGGCAAACGTATCGTCTCCGTTGTAACTTGGGCGTTATCAAAAGCCACAGCTGTACTAAGGCGCACGTTGCAAGCGACCATGGCAGCCGGCAAACGGATTCGCGATATCGTTCGGGATGTTGCCGGCCTGGCGGTCGGGTTCCTGAAGAAGGTATTCCAAGCGCTCATTGCATTGGGTAGACGGCTCGGCGACATCATCGGCGTTGTTACCAGTCTTGCCAGCGCGCGAGTCAAGCGCGTCCTGCAGGCGTTAATGCAGATGGGGCGCTCGGTAAGAGCGATCCTTCTTGAGACCGTGAAAGCTGCGCAATCCGTCATCCGCAAGGTGGTCGTTGCCTTGGTGTCGTTGGGTCGGCGACTAACTGAGCTCGTGGGGATTATTGCCAGCATGGCGCATGCGGCGGCACGCAAGGTTGTTAGTGAATTGCTGCGGCTCGGCAAGCGCGTTAGCGACTTGCTTGCGGCTGCCGTGCGCCGTTCAGCAGCGGCGGTCCGGCGCTTGGCTCGGGCGATTGCTGCCGCCGGACGGGCGGCGAGGGAGGTGTTGGGGTACATCGCCAGCAAGGCGGCGAATCTAGTGCAGGCCGCGATTCGCGGCTTGATTGATGCGGGCAGAAAAGTGATTGCGATTGCGCGCACGATTGCCGCATTCGCAGCGGCCAAACTGCGCAAACTGATTATGGCGCTCTACAAGGTGGCCAGGAAGATTGGTCAGATCATCAAAGGGTTTGTTGTGCGAACAATTTCAGCTGCGCGTACGCTGCTCGAAGCGCTATGGGCGGCAGGCGCCAACTTCAGTAAAACTGTGGTCGCAATCCTCAAGAATGTCGCCACTGGAAAATATAAGAACTTTTTCGAGGCGATTAAGGCGTTAGGACGCAGCCTGAAGCAGATTGCGGTCGAAGCGCTAAAACTCGGTGGCGCAATTCTCGTCGCCGCGTTCAGTACGATTCTGGAGATTTTTGGCGGCCACCGACCATTGACTGCTGCTGAGAAACGCGAGGCGCGTAAAGTGTTTGGCGCATCGATTGATTTGAAGCGGGTGAAGGTCGCTGTCGCATCCATACCCGCCGATATCATCCTCACATTCAATGGTGGCCGACCATTTACGACGATGTACATTATCAATTTCCGAAGCGGTGCCGTCATTGATATGCAGGTACTGATCCATGAGCTGACTCATGTTTGGCAGGCCAAGATGCGCGGTCCGATTTACGCTGTTGATGCGTTGCATGCGCAGTTCACACTGGGCGCGAATGCCTATCGCGTCACGGACCAGGACTTGAGAAACAACAATGGTAATTTCTCCGCATTTAATCCAGAGCAACAAGCGACGATCGTTGATCGCTATTGGGCAGGTAAGTTTGGGCCGGGTGTCGATACCAACCCAGTCAGTTTGCTTGAGCCCTATGCGCGACAAGTTTTCAAGCGCGGACGACCGCTCACGCGGGTTAGTCCGCTGGTTCCTGTTGCACGCGCGCGCGTCAATGCGCGTGCGTTGGTCCTGGGGCCAGCTGCAGCCTAGCGGATCATGCTGCTTGTCGCCCCTGTGAATGATCAGCGATGCGGTAGATCTTTCTGCGATAGTGGTGGCCGCGTGGTAGTGGGGCGTCGCCAGTCGGATATTAGGCGGCAAGTCTTGCGGCCAGTTGAACATGGGCGGCCAGTCTCGTTCATCATTATGGGTCGAGGGTCGAACAACGCAACACGACCGTCCCCCGATACCCAGATCAGCCGCTATCCGACGCGTACGCATGTACTGGCGGAATGGGATACGCCCTATACTCAATCGGCGCGCGGTTGGAAGCGCCGTGTTGAAGTCGGTAGGCACGTATACGATCACTGCGCAGATCGCTGCAACAGAGATGGCGCTGTGGCGGCAATCTCTGGCGCCGGGCTAGTGATGTACTTCGGGCATGCGAGCGATGTCGGACTCGATGGTTATCATGGCATTGCACTGGAGGAGATGACTTTGGATCAGCCGATCGGCGTTTTCGTGAGTTGGTCTTGCAATGCGATATTCGGTCGCTGTGCTTTTGCAATCCGGCTGGTTCAACGAGGACTGGTGTCCGCCTTTGTTGGCACCATCGATCCAGCGGCCAGGACACAGGATAATCGGGCTCTGGCTGAGATCTCCGCGGATTGCCTGGCGTTAGACAACCCAAGGACGGTGGGTGACTGGATGGTTGCTATCGACGACTCCGTACAAACGCATGACGACGCGCAACTTGTTAAGGCTTGGCAACAGTTTCGAATTGTGGGCAATCCGGACCAGCCGCTCCCGCGCGCCAGGGTCTCTTCGTCGTGATTCTTCGTTCGCGGCTGTTGGCGACGCCACGATGGGTGACCACTGTTGCCCTGGTTCTGCTGCTCAGCGCATGCTCCTACAGCTATCAGCTACGGGTCAGTATCGTGCCGGGCGAATCAGCGAATGCGACTGTGCTTGCGGACGCGGCGGTGATCATCGCAAAGACCGCCCATATGCCGGCTGATCTGAGCGGCATGATGACGCTGCGCACCGGCGCGGATGGTATTTTGGTGACACAAATTTGTTGCACGCCAAGCCCACAGATTTGGGTATACGTGTTCTTGGATGAAAACCAATCTGGCCGCTGGGATCCGGACGAACCTCTGGTGATGGATCCAGATAGTCCGTTCCGGATGACGGCCGATTACGCCGTTAAGCTGTCTTTGCCGTAGCCACTAGGTATCCTACAGCGACGTAACGATGTCATCGCACTCAAAGTCGTCGTTGCCGATGGGCCGGCACTGTGGCGGAAAACCGCGCTGACGCCAGTAGTCGCTGATACCCAGTTCTTGGATGAGCTCTTTGCGTCGCTCAGATGCCAGGAAACCCGGGAAGCTCGTGTGCCACCACATCATGTTGTAGGGCGACAGCCGGACTTCCTCATATCGCCCGAGCAAGATCATGGGTAGCGAGCCCAACATGTGCAACATGACTTCTTCAATCTCTTCGCCATTCAGCGCGACTTGCTGGGAGACCTGTTTGCGCCAGCCGCGCTCAACGTCATAGCCCGGCTCGGCAATTGCCCGATACAGAAACTCGGGCTTTATGGGTACACCACCAAACCCCCGCGTTGCCCAACTCAGCGCCAGCATCGCGGTCAGCGGCTCTTCGCGTTGTGCCATCGCATATGCAAACATCGGTGATTGTGACTCGGCGTTGACGCTGGCAGCCTTGTAATACAACTTGCGAGCGGCAGCATAGTCACCGCCAAAAAGTAGCGCCTGAACCTGAAACGCGGCGCAATTCTCATAGTCCGGGTCCAATGCCTGGCAACGCTGGAAGTCTTTTACGGCCAAGTCGAAAAAGCCCGTTGCCAGATAGTCGATCCCGCGCCAGAGCAAGGCATTCACCTCGTTAGGATCGCGCTGCAGGGCTTGCCCGTAAAGGTCAAAAGAGCGCGCAAAATCACGGGGTACGACGGTTCGAGTGTTCGCCGCCAGGACTGAGTAGGGTAACGCCAGGCTGTCATCAAGTTCGATAGCACGGTTGGCTGCCGCAACCGCCATCTCGGCATAAGACTCAGCACCGTCCCCGCCGGGATAACCCCAGCTTGGTGCAACGCTGAGAATCGCCGCATATCCGGCCCACGCCCGAGCGAACTCCGGGTCAAGTGTGACTGCCTGACGCAACACGTCTATCGTGCCAGGAATGTTGGCAACGCTGCGCATTCGAAAACGTTGTCGCCCTTGCAGAAACAATTGGTAAGCATCCAGATCGCCGGTATCCGCTCGCACCACCATATCGTCGCTGGCCGCCATACCTAATGGCAGGCGAGCTGCCAGAGCCTCAACGATGGCGTTGGCGATTTCATCTTGGATCGCGAATACGGTCTCTGCCGACAAGGTGTTGTCATAGGTTTCTGACCACAGGTGTTTGTCGGTCGCCGCATCAATCAGCTGGGCCGTCACGCGAATCGTGTTGCCTGACGAGCGCACGCTGCCCTCCAGAACATGGCGCACGCCAAGCGCCTTGCCGATGGCGGGAATACCGGTCTCTTCCTGCCCCTTGAATGCGAAAGCAGACGTTCGCGATGCGACCGCGAGTCCTTCGACGCGGGTCAGCACATTGAGGATTTCCTCGGCAATGCCGTCCGAGAAGTACTCCTGGTCGCCGCGTGGTGAGAGGTCTGCAAACGGCAGCACGGCAATCGAAGCGTCGGCGATAGCCTCGATAACCTCAATCGGGTCCGGTGCGACCGATTGATCGGCGTTGCCAGCGGTCCCGCCCGCAGATTGCGTCGCGCCCGGCCCGTTGGCCGCTGTCGGGCCCTGAGTTTCGGTTGGCGCGCGAACCTGCTGCCACACGAACATACCGAGCACACCAAGGGCTGCAGCGACGGTAATGATATTCAGCCGTTGTGCCCGAACCGGGTCGACCTGACTGGTACCATCATCGCGGCGGATGCCGTCGGGCGTTGCGTCGAACAACCATGACAGGACGATAGCAATAAGTAACCCGATCGCCAGCAGCGCGATCAGGACCTTGCCGATCCAGGCGGGTGCCTCGGCGAAGTCCAGCACCACATCGGCCACCTGGAGTACGAGCCAGGCAACAACGACATAGGCGGTGCCAACTCGAAAGACGTTGCGGCGTTTGAGTTCGTTGATCAGGGACACTAGGTGCCTTCTTCTTGTGAAGCACCGCCAAGGGTGCAGGTGATCACCAGTATAGTGCCAACCGTGGTCGTGTGTCAGGAAGCGCTGGCACTGCATGATGGGCTCGCGCGAAGCCAACGCAGTCAGTCTCTTGTATCGTCTTTGAGAATCTATCGCGGGGCCCCGATGCGACCGGCGGGGATCGAGCATCACGCGCTCAAGAATTGCTGTGTCACCTGTCTTCGTATCAGAACCCATCGCGCCGTCAATGCGCGAGGTCGGCGAGATACGCTGCAACACTGACTTTATCCGGCGACCGCCAAGAACCCGTCGATTCGACGCAGTATTCGCCGGTGTTTGCGTTAAGATTGCGTCATGAACACACATGGACCTCTACGCCTGGGCATCGGCGGACCAGTCGGCTCGGGCAAGACTGCACTGACCGATGCGTTATGCAAACGCATGCGCGGCCAGTATTCACTTGCAGTCATCACCAACGATATCTACACACGCGAAGATGCCGAATTCCTGACGCGCTCGGGCGCACTGCCGCCGGAGCGCATTGCTGGCGTGGAAACGGGCGGTTGCCCGCACACGGCGATTCGTGAGGACGCGTCCATGAATCTTGCGGCTGTGCGAGACATGAATACGCGCTTCGATGGACTGGATATGATCATCATTGAATCGGGTGGCGACAACCTCGCGGCGACGTTTTCGCCAGAGCTGGCAGACATCACGATCTACGTGATTGACGTGTCGGCTGGCGACAAGATCCCGCGAAAAGGCGGCCCGGGCATTACCAAGTCAGACCTGTTGGTGATTAACAAGATTGATCTGGCACCACTGGTTGGCGCAGACCTTGGTGTCATGGATCGCGATGCGCGCAAGATGCGCGGCGACAAGCCCTTTGTGTTTACGAATGTTAAGGCGGGCGAGCGGGTCGATGACGTCGAGAAATTCATCGTGCGCACTGGTGGGTTGATTGCCAGGGAGCAGACAGCATGATCACAGACGCGCAGGTGGCGTCGTTCAAGCAGCAGGGCTTTCTGGTGATCGAAGATGCGTTTGATGCGCAGGCCATCGCCAGCGTCAAGCAAGCGGCGCTGGATATCGTCGATGACTTTGATATCGACGCTAACCGCACAGTGTTCACGACGACAGATAACGACGCCGGGCGCGATGAGTATTTCTTTGCGTCGGCACATGATGTGCATTGCTTTCTTGAAGAGGGTGCGCTGGATGCCGACGGTGCATTGATCAAGCCAAAAGAGCTGGCCATCAACAAGATTGGCCATGCAATGCATGACTTCGACCCCGCTTTCGAGGCGTTTTGCCAGCAGCCGTCGATTGGCGAGGCGCTGCGGGCGATCGGCTACCAGTCACCCGTGCTGCAGCAAACGATGTATATCTTCAAGCAGCCCGGCATTGGCGGTGAGGTGCGTTGGCACCAGGATGCCAGCTACTTGATCAGCGCCGCGCCCGGCGTCACGGGCATTTGGGTGGCGATTGAAGACGCGACGCGTGATAACGGGTGTTTGTGGATGCAACCTGGCCAGCATCGTTCGCCATTGCGGGAGCTGTACGAGGTCGATTGGGATAAGCGCGAAGGTACGCTGCGTACACTGGATGACACGCCATGGTGCGCGGGTGACATCGCCGTGCCAATGGAAGTGAAGGCAGGCAGCATGGTGTTGTTCAGCGATCGCATGCCGCACTACAGCTCGCAGAACACCTCAGATAAGTCGCGCCACGCACTTACGCTGCATGTCGCCGAGCAGGGTGCCGAGTGGGCGGAGGAAAACTGGCTGCAGCGAGGAGCGCTGAAAGATTTTATGCTGTGAACGGGTCTGTTGGACGGTAGCCGTGAAAAGTTGAAGCCCGCAGCGTCATGACTTTCAAGAAATTCCAGGATCCCTATACCACGGCAGATGGCGAGCCACGCGCGTCAGTGGCATTGTCGAACCCCGAGACGTTGTGGTTCAACACTGGCACCTTGTGCAACATCGAGTGTGTCAACTGCTACATCGAAAGCTCGCCAAGCAACGATCGGCTGGTCTACATCACCGCATCTGAAGTCGAGGACTATCTCGACCAGCTCGATGATCGAGACTGGGGTGTCAGCGAGATCGCATTCACTGGCGGTGAGCCATTCATGAATATCGAGATCATCGATATCCTTCGGGCATCTCTTGCACGCGGCTACAACGTACTCGTCTTGACGAATGCCATGCGGCCGATGATGCGCAAGCGAATCCAAGCAGGTTTGCTTGAGCTCAACGTGGCCTACCCGGGCAAACTCACGTTGCGCATCTCGGTAGATCATTGGTCGGCAGCGTTACACGACAAGGAGCGCGGTGCAGATGCATTCGCCAGCACCGTCGTTGGCATGTGCTGGCTGCGTGATAATGACTTTACGATGTCGGTGGCCGGGCGCACCGTCTGGGGTGAAAGTGAGCACGACGCTCGAACGGGCTACGCTGCGTTTTATGCCGAACACCAGTTCGACATCGATGCCCATAACCCCGGCACGACAGTCTTGTTTCCGGAAATGGACGTAAGCGTAGATGTGCCCGAAATCACCACCGCCTGCTGGGATATCCTGGACAAGTCACCATCGTCGGTCATGTGTTCCAATTCACGCATGGTCGTCAAACGCAAGGGCGCCAAGAAACCCGCCGTGCTGGCCTGCACACTCTTGCCATACTCACCGGAGTTCGAGCTGGGTGCAACGCTCGCGGAAGCAGAGGTTTCGGTGCAGCTCAATCATCCGCACTGCGCCAAGTTTTGTGTGTTGGGCGGGGCGAGTTGTTCCGCTTAGCATGCCGTTTCGCGATTAACGCGGTGCTTAGTCCGCCACCAAAGCAACAAGCCCGCGAGCGCCAGCCGGCCCAGCTGCCAGCCGCGTTTTCGCATCTATCGCCTCGCTTGCGTCAGGATACGGTGCAATTCTGGCCGGTTAGCCGCCACCTCGTCATCGTTCAGGCCTTCGAGTGAATGCGGAAACTTCAACCAGGCACTGGTTTCGTGCAGATAGTAATCGGGCGCTCTGTCGGTCTTGTTGCGCGCCGGTTTATAGTAGGGCACAGCAACCCGAATATCGGCCGGCGCATTGCGGCGCGTCTTGGCCCGCAGCTCCTTGGTGAGCGCTTCGATGGTATGCCCAGTATCGAACACGTCATCAACGATCAGCAAGCGATCCTCATGCGTCACATTCTTGATCAGATATCCCATGCCATAGATCGCGATTTCCCGCGATTGATTGTCGATACCGCTGTAAGACGATGTGCGGACCGCAATGTGGTCGGTCTCGATATCGTGCCATGCCAGGAACTCCTGCAACGCGATGCCAATTGGCGCAGCACCGCGCCATAGGGCCAGGATGAAGCTGGGTCGAAAGCCACTTTCCAATACCCTGTGCCCGAGCGCAAATGCGTCCTCCAGGAGTGACTGTGCGCTGATGTACTGCTTGTCGGCCATGATTGCCAATGTGCATCTCTAACCACCAGGATGCAAGTCGCGCGGTGTTACACTCTCCGGCTATGGCTGAAAAGACTTTCATCACCGAACAGCAGTTGATCGAAGATGCATTTCGCCTGGGCGTGAAGATCTTCAATGACGGTTTTGAGCCGACGTTTGTGGTCGGACTGTGGCGCGGTGGCAGCTCGGTGGGGATCTATGTGCAGGAGTGCCTGCAGTATCTTGGTATCGAGACCGATCATATCGCGCTTCGCACGTCCTATCGCGGCATGGCCGACTACGAGACCATGGTATCCAACGCGAGTGACAAGATTCGTGTTCACGGTACGCAGTACCTGCTTGAGACCCTCACGAATGAAGACCGGCTGTTGCTGGTAGATGATGTCTCCGGTTCCGGGATGACGTTGAAAGTTGTGCTCGAGCGGTTGCGTCACAAGCTCAAGCGCAACATGCCGGATGATGTGCGCGTGGCGACTATCTGGCATAAGCCTGAGCGCAACATGACCGGCCGCACGCCAGATTACTGTATTCACGAGACGAATGACTGGCTTGTGTTGCCGTATGAGCTGGTCGGGCTGAGCGCTGAGGAAATCGCGCAGTACAAGCCGTACCTCGGCAAATTGATCAGGCCTGAGTTGGCCGCTCACGTAACACGACACGGAGAACAATAACGATGCGCCTACTGATACTGACTACCGTCCTGCTTGCGAGTGCGACACTGCATGCAAGCGATGCGAAGCCGTTGCAGAGTGCCGATGTCTTTGATCTGGAATTCGCCGTTGATCCGCAGATTTCGCCGGACGGTCGGCAAATTGCTTATCTGCGTATGAGCAACGATATCATGACCGACCAGGCGCTCACGCATATCTGGCAGGTCTCCGTTGACGGTAAGCAGCATCGACCGCTTCTGTCCGGTCCGGCGCGTTTTGGTAGCCCGCGCTGGTCGCCGAGCGGCGATCGTCTGGCCTATATTGCGGCGGCCGGCACGCGAGGGGCGGAATTGCATGTCCGTTGGATGGACACCGGGCAAACCGCGCTGTTATCGAACCTGCCTGAAACGCCTGATGCGATCAGCTGGTCTCCCGACGGCGAGCACATTGCGTTTACGATGTTTGTCGCCGCCAAGCCACCAACGCTCGCAACGCCACCGTCCAAGCCTGCCAACGCGAAATGGGCCGCGCCGGTGACCGTTATCGAGTCGATGCCTTATCGCGTTGACGGGCAGGGCTACCTTGCCACTGGCAATACGCACGTCTTCGTTATGCCTGCCGAGGGTGGAACGCCGCGCCAACTGAGCAGTGGCGATTACGATCACAATGGCCCGTTGAGTTGGTCGCCCGATGGCACCGGAATTGTCTTGTCGGCAAACCGCATTGATAACGTCAACGATGACCCGACAGAGTCAGAGTTGTGGCTGATCGATGTGGCGACGGGTGACATGACACAACTCACTGACCGTAATGGCCCGGATGTGGCACCGACGTTCTCGGTGGATGGGCGCAGCATTGCGTATTTGGGCTATGACGACGAGCTGCTTGGCTATCACAACATGCAAGTGTACGTGCTCGATGTTGCGACCGGCGAATCGCGCAGTCTGACTGGCGACTTTGATCGCTCGGTTGATGCGGTCGCCTGGGATGGCACATCGAGTCGACTCTACGTCCAGTATGTCGATCGCGGCAAGACGGTCATCGCAACGCTGACACGCAGTGGCCGCCTATCGCCCTGGCTCGACGATGCGGGTAGTGCAGGTGCTGGCCGACCCTATGCCACAGGCAGTTTCTCGGTTGCTGGCAATGGCGCGATCGCCTATACGCGCGGCAACGCAATGCGCCCCAGCGATGTCGGCACGGCACGTCGGAACGGCCGGGCAAGCACGCTGACCGCATTGAATGAGGATCTATTCGATTTGCGGGATGTTGCAACGGTTGAGGCTATCGAATGGCAAAGCGCTGTCGGCGATTACCGTGTTCAAGGTTGGATTGCGAAACCGCCGGGCTTCGATGCTAACAAGCAGTATCCGCTCATTCTGGAAATTCATGGCGGCCCGTTTGCCGCCTATGGCCCGCACTTCTCGGCTGAGGTGCAGTTGTATGCAGCTGCCGGTTATGTGGTCTTATATACGAACCCGCGTGGTTCAACGAGCTACGGCGCTGAGTTCGCGAACGAGATCCATCACAACTACCCCAGCCAGGACTACGACGATCTGATCTCGGGCGTCGACGCCGTCGTCGCGCAAGGTTATGTCGATGAGGACCACTTGTACGTAACCGGTGGGTCGGGCGGCGGCGTACTGACCGCGTGGATCATTGGCAAGACAGACAGGTTCCGTGCAGCCGTCGTGCAAAAGCCGGTGATCAACTGGGCAAGCTTTGTGCTGACGTCAGATTTCAGTGCGTTTTTTGCCAAGTACTGGTTTGGCACTTTGCCGTGGGAAGACCCGATGGCGTATTGGAAGCGATCGCCCCTGTCGCTGGTCGGCAATGTCAGCACGCCAACGATGCTGATTACGGGTGAACAGGATTTCCGCACGCCAATGCCGGAAACCGAACAGTACTACCAGGCGTTGCAATTGCGCGGCGTCGAGTCGGCGCTTGTGCGTGTGCCGGAGCGATCGCACAACCTCGTGGGCCGACCATCACACATGATCGCGAAAGTCGACAATATCCTCGCCTGGTTCGCGCGTTACAAAGACTAGGCAAGACCTAACATCGAGTCATAAGGAGCAAGTCATGACGAACAAAGTGTTATGGGCAGCGCTAGCGTTGGTCGCTGCTTCCGGCGCTCGCGCACAGGTCGCTTTCGACGACATCGAAACCTATCAGCGCGATGCTTTTGATCGTGACGTCACGCTTTGCGATCGAATGGCCTCACACCCCAACGACCCGGAGCGCGTCACCGATGGTGTCAGCCGTTCGGCGATGGATATCGAAAAGGCGATAGAGGCCTGCATAGAAGCGGTCAAGCTCGATCCCGATAACCCGCGACTGAACTATCAGCTGGCACGCGCTTTCGGGTATGCCGGCCGGCACGCAGAGAGCGATCCTTATCGACAGGCAGCGTTGCGCGCCGGCTACCCACAGTCATTGTTCGTGATCGGCTATATCAGGCTCGAGGGTTGGGACGGACGCCCAGCGGATGCCTGCTACGGCGGCGAGCTGATTCGCATGTCGGCCAAGGCGGAACGCTTTGCCGGGCTGGTCGGGTTCCCGCATTACCTGTTGACGGGCCGGTTCGACGGCTGCGAGTCATTCCCGATCGTTGATGCTGCAGAGATTGCGGGGTTCCTTGCACTTGCCAAGGAACGGTCCAGCGACTACTACCAGGGTTTATTGGTCGAGTCGTTGCAAGCGCAGTGGGCCGCTCGCGCGGAGTAAGCCGCGTCACGAGACGGACCGTTGTCACCAAACCGTCATGAGTTGCTTGCTATGCTCAACAGAATTTGGTGCGATAAACGGTTGGTGTCGATATGTCCTTGTCGTTGTGGCTGGCGCTTGCTGTTACGCTTGTCGCGATCATCGTATTCCTGCATTGGTACAGTTACGGGCACCTTAAATCGCAGATTGCCGCATCGCGTCGCTGGGATCTGAACATCTGCTGCGGCAACGTGGATGGTGGCGGGGTCAACGCTGACATTGTCAGACACAATGATCTGCCGAATTTCGTTTGTCTGAGCAACATCTATTCGCTGCCGTTTGCAGATAAGGAATTCGAGACGGTACTGTGCTCGCATACTGCAGAGCATGTCGACGACCCGGATCGCTTTGATCGCGAGTTACGGCGCGTAGGCCGAGAGGTAGTTTACGTGCTGCCGCCGCTGTGGGATTTGGCGGCGTGTTTCAATGTGCTTGAGCACCGGTGGATTTTTCTCTCAATCCGCAAGTTGCACTATCGCTTGCCGCGCCGTGTACCGTTGCCATTTGCGCGGCGTATACAGGCGCGTCTTGGTCAGAAAATCGCTGCTTGACGCTCTAGTTGCTGCCACCCGTTGGTTTGTACTGTTCGGCCTCCTCTTCGGTCAATTGTTCGACCGTGAGATACCAGTTGGTGAAATTCGAGCTGACCTCAAACTGGAACCGGCCTTCCTGGCGGAACAACTTCAAGCCATTGCCGGGGCGAAACGTACGCAGGATCCGGCTGTCCATAAACCCTGAGTCTGCATCTATCAAATGCAGCTGAAACGCCTGCTGCATGCGAAAGTCGCTGTTGATTCGCCAGGTCAGCAGCCAGGGGCCGTCCGTACTGAAGCTCGCCGTGCGACCGTCTCTGTCACCGGAAAACTCGGCGATAACTTCGGCCGCATGCGCGGTCGACATGAGTAATAGGCTGGCAAGTGCGGCTACCGCAAATGGGAGTCGTTTGTGCATGGCAGGGCCCCTTGGGTGGCGGTCTTGTGCGTATGTTAGCGCAGATTGGTCAGTCGGCAGCTTAGTATGACCGGCGGCATGCTGGCCGGTTCCGCGCGCGGCCCTAAATATTGTGCGGGCCTGGTCGCTAGCAGGGCAAGGACATCGAATGGACAGCCGAGCATGGATGACGCCACGGACCGGTGGAAGGACGAGTATCGCGCGCTCGTAAAGGAGCAGGCGGCGAACGAACACGAATGGAACCAAGTGCGCCAACTGCTGGCGGACATGCTCAAGGCAGTGTTGACCAGCTGCCTGGGGCGCAGTGATGAGATTGATGAGCGCATCGGACGCCTCCGGCTTGATGTGGACGCTGCCAATAGCATCGATCAGATGCGAGAGGTTCAGGATGCCGTGAGTCAACTCGCAAGGCAGCTCGTCAGCGCGCCACCGACCGCCGTGGCACCGATTGAGTCTGTCGCGGATAAGCTCAACATTGTGCGCGACAACTTCGTCAAACGTCTGATTGATGAGCCGCTATTGGCCGAGGAGGCGAAGACGCTTGCCAGTGAGTTTTCCGCGGCCCGGGAGCATTCTTCGGCGCAGGGCGATCTGGATCTTTTAGCGGAACGCTTGATCGAAGCGTTTCGGTCGTTATCGCAACAAAAGGCTGAAACGGAGCGGTTTCTCAATGAAGTGCGCGCGACACTGTCCAGTCTCGAGCAGTGGGCGATGCAAGACGTCGAGCGCGTCAGCGCACAGCGATCGGCCAATGATAGTCTGCAGCAGGACGTCGCGGCCGAGGTGAGCTCGCTCGAGTCTCAGGTTGCCAGTAGCGCGTCGCTGGATGATCTGAAGCAACATATGCGCAGTCGAATCGCAGCC
>JBCCCC010000041.1:0-22300 GCA_039033695.1 Pseudomonadota bacterium
AGATATCCTTATCGCCCATAATCGTGACTTCGCGCTGGGCGATGTCCTGGTTAGCCGCTTTGCGCAGCACCCTGTCGTTTTGCGCCACCAGGGCCTGCTTGAGGCCGTTGATCACATTGCCTTGCAATGCCATCACCTCAGAGACGCTGGCGACCACCTCACCTTGTACAAGGATATTGTCAGCCGTAATCATCACGACAACGGTCTCGCGCGATTTTTCTTCGGCGATCGATTCAGGCAGCTGCATGTCTTTGGCATTTGGCAACGTCTCAACGTCTGACGAATTCACCAACAGGAAGAACACGAGAATCGTAAAGATGTCCATCAATGACACCAGATTCAAACCGGGCGTCTTGCGGTTGCGATCATGGCGTCGTTCCATGCGCATTGCGCGAGCAGAGTGGCTCATGGTCAGGCGCCTCCGGTTGTGGCGACAGCATCGCCGATGGAGATTTCCGGGAACAACTCGATCTTGCGCAGCTCACCGTCTTCAATGGACTCGTAGACGCGCACCTTGTCCATCACTTGCACGAGACTCTCATACGAGATGTCCGACTCCAGCAATAGCGTGCAATCGAGTTTGTCAGGGTTCAGGTATTTGACCTCGCGCAGCTTCTCAGCCAAACGCTCAAGGTCATATTCGCCGTCGACATTGTCGATTCGCGATAACATGCCGCCGTTGCGATCACCCACCTCAATGCGCTCCGCGCGCACGGTGATTTCCAGCTGCATCGTCTCGGCTGGATTTTCTGCGGGCTCAGAGGAAGCACCCGGCAGATTCAGCTCGAGAATCGCCAGCCGTGAGAACACAGCTGTGATCAGCAGGAACGGCACCAGAATCACCATCAGATTCATGAAGGCCGTGATATTGAGCTCGGTCGCCTCTGTCTGGCGACGCGCGCTTCGGCGGCGGTTAATCACGCAGCGGCCCCTTTCGCCTCACCCTGGCGTTCGGTCACAGCGTTCAGGAATTTCACTGACGCCATTTCCAGGCTATCGACAATCTGGTTCGTCTTGGTCTGGATGACGGTATGCACGAGCAACAACGGGATCGCGACCATCAGGCCAAACGCCGTCGTGTTCATAGCGATAGAGATACTGGCCGACAACATGTCTGCCTTTTCGGCAGGGTTGGCATTGGCTACCGCAGTAAACGCGCGGATCAGACCGATAATCGTACCCAGTAGGCCAAGCAGCGTTGCAATGTTGGCAAACGTTGCCAGATAGTGCGTGCGCTTTTCCAATCGCGGCAAGACTTCCATGAGGCTCTCTTCCATCGCCTTCTCGATGTCATCGCGACGACGCGCTGAACCGACGCGGTACAACCCGTAGGTCATTACCTTGCCAATCGCAGATTTGGACTTGCTGGTCAGGCCAACAGCTTGCTGAAAATTGCCTGCCTTGAGATATGGCACGACCTTTTTCCACATCATGCGGTTGCTGGTACCTGCCATGGTCAGGAAAACCCAACGCTCGACGGCAATCGCCATGCCGAGCCCGAACACCAGCAGAATCGGGTACATGAAGGGCCCGCCCTGCTGGAAAAACTGAATAATTGTAGACACTGTTTCGTTCCTCTGTGGCTGACGAGTGATGGCCTCGTCGTTCAAATGCGGCTACGAGTCTTCCTCGCTATCGCCGTGTAAATCTTCGTAATACTCAATCTGTCGAATAAACACTTCGCGGTCTGCCGGTGCTAACACCTCATCCAGCAATGTGTTCACGGGACGGCCGACCAGATCGCCAAGATCCGAGGCCTTCCACGGCACGATGTACAAGACCTGCGGCAACTCCTGGTTGCCTGTGACCTGGGTCGCATCGAGCTCCAGCGAGTCAATGGCTCGTGGTGCGCGGCTAGACGTCGTGGTTGGCACCGCTGGCTCATAGTCTTCGGTGTCAACCGAAGGCGGCTCGTCCGCGACAGCGCTGGTGTCGACGGCTGGCTCCTCAGCGACGACAGCGCTGGTATCCACACCTGGCTCTAAATCATCAATGTCCTGCGCAAACAGTGCGGCCGGCATCAGAAATGCCGCTGTCAGTAGCATCGAAACTGGTTTTGCGCTCATCCCGATTCTCCGTCCTACTGCGCGACCTGCGCGGCCTGTGTCGCGCGAGCGATGCGGCGACTAATGTCGGCGATCCAACGCTTGACGTCTTTATCCTCATCCGGTGCCAGGCTTTGGTAACGCTCGTAGTGCTCTAGAGCCTGTTTCGGACGTGCCAGATACAGATCCAGCAATATTCCATAATTGAAGTGTGCCAAGGCATAGTCGGGCTTTACTGTGACGGCCTTCAAATAAGCAGCCTCTGCATCAGCGAATCGACCCGCTTGTCTGTGCAAAATGCCAACTTCGTTCCATCCTGGCGCATAGCCATCGTGCGAAACCAGCATCGTTTCCAAACGCGCGAGCGCCTCGTCTTCACGTCCCAGCTCACGTAGAGCGATTGCCAGCGTGGTTGCCGCCGCCGGAAACTGTGGGTACTGACCGACAAACGGCTCAAGAATTTGCGCAGCGCCAGCATAGTCTTCAACGCTCATCAGCGTCTGCGCGTCCGTGTACTGACGCATGACAGCGGGCGCGACTTCTGTCGCTGCCTCAGCAACCTCAGCGGTTCGCGGGGTGGTCGGTGCCGATGCTGTCGGGCCACCGGCGCATGCCGCCAAACCCAGCACAACCGCAAGCAACGCGGCCGGCTTGAGCACATTGTCAGTTAAGTAACGCAAGAGTCGCTCCACTTCTTTCGGTCTTCGCATAGCGGCCAGGCATCAGCACGGCCAGCTCATCGAAACTCTTTCTTACCCATTCGTCGTACACGCCATCAGCGGCACGCACGGCGTTCGCCTCATAGATCTCGATCGCCTGCTCCTCGAACGGGAATGCCTGCTCCTCCAGCAAGATGTCGTATTGCTCTAGGGCGTCCGAATCCAGGTCCGGCGGCCGCTGGCTATCCATCAAGTCACGACTGAATATCTGATACATCTGACCAATGCGATAGGTCGATGCTGTCGTAACCTCGGCCACACCGTAATCGGCCGCGCGACCATATGCCTCCAGCGTTTGTTCCATCAATGCGCGCTTGCGCGCCAGGCTTTCCTTGAGCGGCATGGTCAGCCTCAGTGCCACGAACGACTCGCGTAGCGGCTCGGTCAACTCCAGCGTCGCGTTTGCGGCAAGGTAGCGGCTGCGGTCTGTGCGCTGAGCACCGGCAGTCGCATCGGTATCAATAATGTTCTGCAACCAGCGCACCCGTTCGGCAGGCTGACGTTGGTCATTGGCGATTTCTGCCAGACGAAAACGGGCTTCCAGTGTCTCATCGAATGCCGCCGGGTAGCGTGCGATGATCGTTTCGAGCGTTGTGCGCTCTTTCTCGGTCATGCCCGCCTGCTGGTAGAGATCACTGGCTTGCCAAAGTGCTTCCTCGCGCTCGGCAGCCGACATTTGGGGATCATCTGCGATGCGCTCGAACTCACCGGCCGCACGCAAACTGTCGCCTGTCTCGAGATAGCCTGCCGCGAGGTTACGCGAAATCTGATCACCGAATTCACTATCGGGGTAATCGCGACGGAAAGCCTCAAGCACCGGTGTTGCCCGCGCCCATTGGCCCATCGAGATCAGCGCAGCAGCGGCATCGTATTCAGCTGTCTCAACAATTGGCGATGTCGGTACTGCTTGTGCAACTCGCAGGAAATGCCCAACGGCACCTTCGAGATCACCCGTGTCGCGCGATGCCTCGCCCTGCTTATAGATTGACGATGCGATACGCTCGCCTACTTCTGTCTGACGCTGCGTGTCATCGGCCGGCAATCTGGCCTGCAGTTGGTAGTAGGCCTGCTCTGCCGCGTCATAGCGACCAAGATCGAAATTCGAGTGCGCGATGACCGTCCATGCCGCCAATGTCAACGTAGGCTCTGGCTCCACGGGCGACGCCGTGACGTTTTGCGCGACAGCGATAGCCAACTCGAATCGGCCCTGGCCGAAAAGATCTTCTGCCGTCGCCGTTAGGACGGCGGGCACCTCGGGGTGCGCCGGGAATGCCTCAGCGAAACGCAGCGAGCTGTCAAGGTAACGCTCATGCCAGTCGCCGCGAGCCTCAATCGGCAGCGTCTGCTCGTGCTCCTGGTAAGCCAGCAGTGCAGCATAGCCGGCCTCGGCAGCAACCTCATGCAGACCATAGTCATACGCCGTGCGTTCGTACTCGTCGGTCGCTTCCGCGAACGACTCACTTTCAAACAGGATTTCCGCTAACAGGAAGTTCGTTCCGGCAGAATCCGCCTGGCCAGGGAAGTAGGCGAGGTATTTCCGGTACCAACGCGCCGCAGCCACATAGTCGTCGCGTACTTGCGCCTTGATACGCAGCGCCTTCTCCCCCTCATCAACGTTAGCGACGATTGGCTCGGGATTTTGCGCGCGCGCATGATAGAACTGTGCCAGGTCCGTGAGGTTGGTTTTCAGCGCAACGACGACATCAGTCAACACCAACGGATCATTAACTTGCCAGTAGGCCGTATCCATGCCATAGCGCTCGACGAAACTCTCTTTGGCGGTCAGCACGCGCGATGGGAACCCCGCCAGTTTGAACGCCTCGATGACCTGCATTTCCATGAAAGGTGAACGCGGGTGAGTTGGCTCGCGCTCGACAAACGCGAGGTAGCTCTTCGCAGCATCTTCGTATCGCTCCTTGCTGACATACAGCCCACCAAGGTTGCCGTAGATCAAGTGCGCGAAAGGCGGCGCACCGTTGGCATCGAAGTACTCACTGATCGTGTCTGCGCCGTCCATGTACGAGAACGTGATCGAAAGCACACGCAAGGTATCTTGCACGAGCTCACGTTCTGCCCGTCGCGTATCGTCTGTGAATACCAGCTCACCTGACGGATCGTCACCAACCAGGCGCAGATCAAGCAGCGTAAAGAATGGCGCAAGGCTTGCGTCATGTTCGGCGAGCTTGAACTGTGACCAACCCAGTTTGTACAAAGACTGCAGGTAAAAGTCGCCTGGCTGCTCAGCGTCCACGAGTTGTGAGTACGCTTCCTCTGCCTCCGCATAGCGACGCTTGACGAAAAGCATCTCACCGCGACGGAACTGCGCTTCTTGCAAATGCACGGTATCCGGATGCTCAATAACAAGAGTGTTCAACGTCTCGAGCGCTTCTTCGATAGCACCACTGCTTTCATAGGCACGTGCGAGCTGATAAAGCACCAGGTCGTTGCGCGGGTAATCCGGATAGCGCGCCAGCAACTGCTCGTAAAGGCCAACCGCTCCGTCGTAACTCGTCATCATGACAGATTGCATATTGTCGCCAAGCTCGGCGGCCTCGCTTGCCTCGAGCTCGAGGTCTGCCAATCGGCGCATTGCCTCAGGGCCTAGCTTCGGATCATCACCGACCAACTCCAGGAACAATTGATAGTTCTGCCTGGCTAGCTCGCTCGAATTCTCGATTTGCTGCTCTTGACTGATCTCTACTTCAGTTCGCTCCAGCGACTTGATCGTGGTTTTGTCATCAGGCTCGCCGCCACCTGAAAACGGCCACAACCATCCTGCGATGATTAAAGCTGCAACCGCATTCATGGTTGTTCACCGTCTGGCAGCTCGGTTCGTGCCGCCGTCGCGCGATCATAAACCGCCGCTAGCGCAAACCTGGCCTGGACCGTATAGGTTTCCAGCCGCTTCTGCTGATCGCGCAACTCCTTGATGGCAAGGCCATGCAAAAACTCGCGCTGACGCGCCATGGATAACTCAAGGTTCGCCAGCATGCCGTCAATGCGTGGCGCCAGGTTGACGACGCGTTCGTCGAAATCCACCAGTCGTGCTGGCTCGTTCACACGGGCATCGTCAACGGCCAGTCTGGCACGCTCTGCTGCGACGATAACGCGACCGATATCACGCAATGCCTTACGTTGGCGCCAGATACGCGCCGGAAAATCCTTGCCAGCTTCCCAACTCAAGACGCCGCGCATGAGCTTCAAGCGCGTCTTGATGTCTTCGACTTCCGGCGTGCTGTAGGCAAGCACAGGTTCGCGCTCAAAAATGTCGAGATCTTCGGCAACGCGCTGGTGTGCCGGCGATGCGAGCGCAAGCGCGTCACCTTCGCGTTCGATGCGATCCAGCTGCGCAACCAACGCCTCGTGCCGCTCACGCATCTTGCCGATATCGGCATCAGCAAGACTCTGCTCAAAACGAGGCAGGCGCTCGGCATAACCTTTTTTGCGCGCGCCCAGGATTTCCTGAAAAACAACAACTTTCTGTTTCCACTCCAGAAGGTTTTCGCGGAGTGCCAGGACATCGCGGTAGTTCTTCAGCCCTTCCTGAAACGCATGGCCAGCCATGAGGTGATACAAGTATCGGCTCTCCGTCGCATCAGGCATCGCCTCCAGTCGCCAATACCAGCCAGTTGCCGAAGACTTTTCTTCGTTGGAAAACAGTAGTCGATCCAGCATCTCGCCGGTTTCAATCGACGCAATCGCATCGTCGAGGCGTTGTTGCTCGGTCGCGAATGACAAAATGGCACTCTCATACTGCGTTGCCGCCTGGCGGGTTGCGTTCAACTGGCCAAGCGCGTATGGAACCGCCAGCAGCGACTCCTGTACCGCCGGGTCTAGCAGGTCGCGATCTGCTAGCTCTGTCCACGGTGTCAGGGCTGCGCGAAAGTTGCCGCGATCAGAGTCTGCCCAACCCACGCCGAGCAGCGCCTTATTCGAAAACGCGCCATTCAAGCGTACCCGTTGCAAAATGGGTCGGGCGCGTTCAGGTTGTTCGTTTTGTAACCACGTGTAGCCCAACGCAACGTTCGCTTTGTCTTTCAGGCCGAGCAGCTCTGCCCTGTCATCGGACAGTCTGCCGACTCGATCCAACAACTTGGCGCCCTCGGCAAAATCGCCCGAGCGCACCAGCGCAACGCCGAGGTTGAAGCGCGAATAATCAATCCAGCCTGCCGGTCCACGCCATCCGTCGAGCAACTCGATCGCTTCTGCAAAACGTTGCTGATCAATATAGACCTGAGCACGCAGCATACGGCGTTCGGCTTCAAGCTCTTTGGGCAAGTCATCACCGATAGACGCAAGCGCTTGATCAGCACCATCAAGGTAGCCACGCTGATAGCGAATCTTGGCCATGAAGAACCACGTGCGGTCGCGAATCTCAGGGCTCGTGTTTGCCGCTAGTAGCGCGTCGAAAATGCGGCCCGCTTCATCATGCTGGCCGTACGAGAGCGACAAACCGCCTCTCAGCAGTTCGGCTTCATCATCATGGTGCTGCAAGAGGTCAAGTTCCTGAGCCGCCGTCAATTTGACAATCGCGTCGAAGTAATCGCCGCTGTAGAAATGGAACAGCACTTCGCCGTAGTGTGGGTCGCGCACAGTGACTGGCTCGCCGACATCGGCGAGCACCGCACGCGTCGGCAGCAACGCTGCGAGCAGCGCACAAATTGTCAATCCAAATCGCAACACGTGGCTCTACTAGTCCCACTCGGAAATGATGAATTCCGGCTGCAGCTTGCTTTGCCGGTCTGAGATTCGCAGCTCCATGTATTTGGCGCCGAGTCCTTTCTCAAAACGCAGTTGCGCGCCACGCTTGTAATCGCGCCCCTGCGGGCCCTTGCCGACGAAGAACGCGACAAGCTCATGCTCGCCGGCTTTAAGGTTGTCAATGTGAATGCGATGCACACCACCGCGAATCAGTGCTTCGACCTCCCGCTCGGAGTACAGGTAATTTGCGACTTCCTTGCCGTTAACCTTGACCTGTACCGAGTCCAGCGCGAAGAAATTGCCAACGTCCATCGACACGAACATCGCAACCTGCGAGTTGGCCGGGAACAACAGCTCTTCTTCGAGCAGGAACAACTCACGATTCAGCGCCAGCACCTGCTTCTTGAGGTCCTGCACTTCACTATCGAGCTTGCGTGCCTCGTCATCGGCAAACAGTGCCGAAGGCATCAGAACAAGCAGTGCTGTAACAACTATTGATCGCATATTCATGTCGGTTTTCCGTCTTTCGATTGCCCGATCACTCGCGCAGCAACTCGCGAATCTGCTCGAGGTACTTGTCTTCATAGCCTGGCTTGTAACCGTAATGTACGTAGCGCACGACGCCTTCCCGATCCAACAAAATGGTGACTGGCATAGCGCTAACGTCATAGGTTTCGCTGACTTCCTTCGTGTCATCGAACACCACAGGGAACGTCACACCAAGATCGGTAATCATTTTCTCCGCACGCTTGGGGTCGTCGTCGATGTTGACACCGAGCAGGCTGAAGCCAACGCGGTTGTATCGACTGTGCAGCTCATCAAGTAGCGGCATCTCCTCGCGGCACGGGCCGCACCAGGTTGCCCAGAAGTTGATCATCACAACATCGCCACGCAGGTCGGTCAGGCGCACGTTTTCACCAGCACTGTTTTTTAGTGCAAAGTCTGGCGCGACCTTGCCGCTAAGACCGGTTGACGCGACAGTGGCGCTCGCCAGGAGCAGGCCACAAGTTGCTGCGGTCACCGCTTTGCGCGATACGCGCATCAGGTCTGATATTGGCATAGTGTTCCCTCTTCTAGTCAGCCGGAACGCTGCCGCCTGGCAGCATTCGCGAGTTTGCTTTACGTAATACTCGCAGCGATGCCCGGCGTCAGCCGTGACCAGCGTCACAGTAAGCACCCGCCAAGCAGGCGCATCACGGCTTTTCTTTCTAAAAGGAGAAGTGGAGCAATATGCGTGCCAGCACTGAAAACCGGCTTTTCCGCGAGGAATTAATGGCCTTCACATAACGAGATGTCGGCACATTCCTACGCCGTCGCGAGCCCAGACGGTTAGCTACTGTTTTCTATTGCTTTATTGCTGTCGCCCGGATGCGACAATATGGACGATGAAGGTCACCCCGATAATGGCAACGTTCAGGCCGCAAAACTAACCCTGATCGGCGTCATTGAAGCCGCTTGAGTAGTGCATCTTGCGATTCGCATCGATGACGATTGCATCGAATCCGTCCATGCGTTCAATCAGAGCCAGGCCGCGTTCAACGCCCATCACAAACACCGACGTTGATAGCGCATCCGTCATCGTGGCATCAGGTCCGACAATCGTCACACTTTGTACTTCACGCGCCGAGCGGCCCGTATCAGGACTAATGATGTGGTGGTGGCGAGTGTCACCTTCAATGAAGTAGCGCTCGTAGTCACCGGAGGTCGACACCGCCTCATCGGCCAATGGCAGTCGCACCGCCAAGCCCTCGCGGTTACGTGGGTCTTGAATCCCGATGAGCCATGGTTGCCCACGCCGGTCACCCAGCAATTGCGAGTCCCCACCGGCGCTGACCGACGCATACTGCACGCCAAGCTCGCGCAGCACGTCGACAGCACGCTTTACCGCATAGCCCTTGGCAATCCCGCCGAGGTTTATTCGAACGCCCTCGCGCGCAAACTGAACAGTCTCTTCCAGGATATCGAGCTTAACGAGTTCGTAATTGATCTTTGGCAAAGCGTCGGCAATAACCTCGGCGTCAGGACGCTTGCCCTCGCGAAAGTCATAGTGCTGACCAACGCTGTCGTAGGTCATATCGAAACTGCCATCGGTGAGTCTTGAGACTTCCAGCGACTTACGCAGCAGCGCAAACAGCTCACTGCCGGCCGCAACCGGCTGCAAGTGCGCCTCGCGGTTGATCGCTGAAATCCGGCTATCGTCCATGTAGGTGCTCATGAGGCGCTCTATTCGGGCGATCTCGTTGATTGCCGCGCGCACCGCCGCTTCGCCCGTTTCCTTCTGAGGGTGGTAAAGGCGGACAGTAATACGTGTGCCCATCAGGCTTTCGGTCGTACCTACCCACTCAGCCATTGCCGGCGCGGCAAGGATCAGCGAAAACACAGCCAGCAAGGCGACTGGCGCGTGCCGCCGCCGCGGCGTATGCTTTATAAATGCTTGTTTGATAGGGATTAGTTCCATGACAGAGTTTCTGGTCTTTCTGGCGATCATTGCCGGCATCGTATTTTTCATCATTAGTATTTACAACCGTTTGGTGAATGCGCGCAACCGAGTAGCTAACAGTTTTGCGCAAATTGATGTGCAGCTAACTCGCCGGCACGACCTGATCCCCAATCTGATCGAGGCTGTTAAGGGCTATATGGCGCACGAGCGCGACACGCTCGAGGCTGTTATTAACGCACGCAATACGGCGGTCAATGGCCTGAACGCTGCCAAGGCCGATCCGTCGGACCCTAGCGCAATCAAGAGCCTTGGTGCTGCTGAGAGTCTATTGGGCGGCGCGCTCGGTAAGCTGTTCGCGCTTGCCGAAGCCTATCCTGACCTGAAGGCCAATGAAAACATGATGGCCTTTCAGGAAGAGCTGACGACCACAGAAAACAAGATCGCGTTTTCTCGCCAGGCCTTTAACGATGCCGTGCTGGCCTACAATAATCTGCGCGAAAATGTCCCGAACAATTTCATCGCCGGGCCGTTCGGTTTTAACAAGGCCGACTATCTGGAAATCGAAAGCCCCGAGAAACGCGAAGTGGTCGACGTCTCGTTTGCCAATACCTGATTAGTAGCCTCACGACCGCCGCGCCGTGAATTTTTTCGAGGCTCAGGATCGCACCCGACGAAATACACGCCGGTTGCTATGGGTATTCGCGCTCGCCACACTGACTATCGTAGCGGCCGTGACGGCCGTGCTGGAAGGCTCGTTGTTTCTGACTGGCGTGACGCAAGGCGCGCTGCCCTTCTCCGAGCCGTTCAGGGCCGCAATGGTCGCTTTGACTGTGCTTGGTTTCATTGTGCTCGCCAGTACTTTTCGGATCACGCAACTAAGCGCCGGAGGTGCCCGCGTTGCCCAAGAGATGGGCGGCACTTTGGTCAACACCGACAGCCCCGACCTTGCCCGCCAAAGACTACGTAATGTGGTCGAAGAAATGGCCATCGCATCCGGTGTCCCAGTACCGCAGATTTTCGTGATGGAGGAAGAGTCCTCCATTAATGCTTTTGCTGCCGGCTTCACGACCGCCGATGCAGCGGTCGCGGTAACCCGAGGCGCACTGGAACATCTGACGCGCGACGAATTGCAGGGCGTCATTGCGCATGAGTTCAGCCACATTCTGAACGGCGATATGCGGCTGAACATTCGCCTGATGGGCGTACTGTTCGGCATCATTGCGATTGGCCAAATCGGCCGCCTCATTGTGCGCGGCAGCAGCGGACGACGCCGCGTGGTTGTGTCGAGCGGCGGCAAGAACTCTGGCAACTCACTGGTGTTCGTCGGGCTGGCGCTGATCATTCTCGGCGCGATCGGCGTGTTCTTCGCGCGCCTGATCCGTGCTGGCGTGTCTCGTCAGCGCGAATACCTCGCCGATGCTTCGGCGGTTCAATTCACGCGCCAAACAGATGGCATCGCCGGCGCGCTCGCAAAGATCGCAGGTATTGGCGTGGGTTCGCGGATCGCCACTGTCGACAGCGAAGAGGTGTCGCACATGCTAATCGCACGTGGCGCCCGCAAGGCCTGGCTGAATGCGCTTTCATCGCATCCCCCACTGGAAGCCAGAATCAAGGCGCTGGATGCGTCGCTGCTGCCGCATGCAGGTCTCGGCGAGACCGAGCAGTCGATGCCTGAGCCCGGGCTGGTGTCTGCGCTGGCTGCTGGCGGCCACGCACCGATCGATGCGAAAACGATGGCAAGCCTGGCCGGAAACCCGGGCGTCACGGAAATGGCGTTGGCAGCCGCGATCCGAGGCAGTCTACCGGCATCTGTCTACGATGCGAGCCACTCTCGCGAGTGGGCGTTCTATCTCACATTGGCACTGGCACTGACCGAAAACGGCTACGAGCGTGACCAGCAGCTGGCGATATTGCAGTCGCGGATCGGAGAGCAGCGTTGCGAACGAATACGCCAATATGCGGATACCTGTGACGAGCTAGGCGCTCGCTATCAGTTGCCGATTCTGGAGCTGTGTTTCCCGGCTTTGAAAGAGCGACCGGCGGGTCAGCTGCAATTCCTCATGCAATTGATCGACGCTATCCATGAAGCGTTGGCAGAGCCCGGGCTGCACGAGTATGCATTCCGTCATATCCTGCTGCACAGCCTGGAGGCTAGCATGAATCCCGGGCGCGATAGCCGCTTCCGGACGACGCACCTTGGCAAGAAGAAAACCGCGCGTGCGGCGGAGGAGCTGATCTGGATTGTTGCCCGCCATGGCCATGCGGAACTCGACGCCGTCGAACGCGCCGCCGAGGCTGGCATCAAAGAGCTCGGGCTATCCAAAACCATCGCATTCGACAAGCGCGAATTGGCGGCGACCGGCGAACTGTTATCACAGATTTCAGGACTGATTGGTCATGACCTGCAGAAGCTGCTTTCCGGGCTCATCACAACGATCAGTCACGACGGCCGCATCAACGTTGAGGAGAGTGAGTTGATGCGCCTGATCAGCGCGGCGCTCAATTGCCCGCTACCACCGATTGTCGATAAGCCGCTGCTGGCTGCCCTACGCGATAGCGATATCAACAGAGGGAACACAAGCAGCAATAAATTGTCATAATGTGCATCATCGTAGTCAGAATGAGACCCATCATGACCGCCACGCAAACTTTGACGGCCCGCAACGCATTCCTCGCAATTGCACTGTCGCTGGCAATGACGCTAGCGAACACCAACGCGCATTCACAGTCGCGCCAGGATGAGCAGTTAGCAAATGCGTCTGTCGTACTGGATGAGCTTCGCGCGATTCCGGAACGTGCAATACCGCCGATCCTGCTAGATCGTGCCTATGCGATTGCTGTGATTCCCAATATGCTCAAGATCGGCGTGGGCGTCGCCGGGCGTCACGGCAATGGTGTGCTGAGTGTGCGCCAAGATGACGGATGGAGCGCGCCCGTGTTCATCAAGCTCAGCGGTGGCAGCATCGGTTGGCAGGCTGGCCTGCAAACCTCGGATCTCGTGCTGGTCTTCACCAATGAGCGCGGTGTGCAGAACATCACGCGCGGCAAGGTGACGCTGGGCGCCGATGCGTCCATCGCAGCGGGACCAGTGGGCCGTCAGGCGTCAGCTGCCACCGACCACCGTTTCGCAGCAGAAGTCTATTCCTATTCACGGACCAAAGGCCTGTTCGCTGGCGTGTCCGTTGAGGGTGCGGCTTTGCGGGTCGACAAGAAAGCCAATGCGGCCTTCTATGTCATGCCGGCGATAACTGCTGATGCCATTATTGCCGGTCAGGTCGATAGCGTGCCGGACAGCGCGGTACAGTTTGGACGCCGCTTGCCGCAGGCGGGTATGACGCTCGCCGCGGCGCAGTCCCAGTCAGACGAGCAAATCATGCAACTGGAGCCGGCACAGGACGTTGCTGAGATAGCGCCGGCGAAAACATTTGCGCTCGGCGAGCGGCCTGCCGAAAGTCAGCCCACGGACGAGGACTAGTCAGTCAATCATCCATAGTTCAGCGACGCGCGCAGTGGGTTCGGCCTACTCGTCGCCGTCGTTTTCCTCGTCAGCGTCCTCGGCGTCGTCAGCCGTGTTCAGCGAACGACGGATATCCGACAGACTTGCCGGCGTGGACGCATTGGTCCGGTCGATAGCCGGCGCTGCAGGTTCGTCTGCAGGTTGAGGCGACGGACGCTGCGCTGGCACCGAGCCAATTGGCGCGGGTTGCTGCCGATTGGCCGGCGCCGCTGTCGGTGCTGGCGAACGCTCATTGCCGATCACCAGTGACGATGTCGCCGGATCAATACCGATGGCCCTCGCCTCATCCGCCGTCAACGGCCGGCCGGCGGCAATCTTGGCTTCCGCAAGTTCCGCGAGTGTGGCCTTGCGTGCCTGCTGCTGTGCATCCGACGCAGCTTGCTGCCGGCGAATGGACTCGAGCTGGCGCTGCGACTCGCGCTCCAATCTCGCGCGGCGCTGTTCTTCCTCTTCTGCCGCCAGCCGGTTCGCCGCGGCCCGAGCGTTGCGACACTCCGGGTCTTCCGCAGCCTTCACTCGATCTGCCCGGCAAATCACAAGCTTGGCGTCAATGGATGGCGGGTCCTCCACGAACTGGATAACCGAGCGCGGTCGCGGCTGTTCCTGCGAGCAAGCGCCCAATAGCGCGGCGCATGCCATTATCGCCGCGGCTTTCGACACTGAATTGACCTTTGGTCTGCGCATACAGTTGACTCTTGATCCACTCGCTATTCTTGAACCCACCGCTCACTCGCGGTTCATGCGACGATAGCCGCCGCTCTTAGGGGAGTGTCTCCCGAAACAGACACCAATTGCCGTGATTTAGGTATCATTTGGCGACGATACTCCGGCAGGTGCAGCTTTTGCCTGAATCCTCTCAGTTCACGCTACTAAAAACGACACGTTTCGCACCCTTTTTCGTGACTCAGTGCCTCGGCGCGTTGAATGACAATGTACTCAGAAATGGGCTTGTCATGCTAATGACCTTCTCCGTTCTGCCAAATATGGGCGGGAGAAGTGATATTTTGGCCAATATCATCGCTGCGTTGTTCATTTTACCATTCGTATTCGCGTCGGCATTTGCCGGCCAATTGGCCGACAAATATGACAAAGCGCTGTTGATTCGGCGCATCAAACTGCTGGAAGTCGCGCTAATGGTCGCGGCGCTGATCGCACTTCTGAACCAGTCCCTGTGGGGGCTGCTTGCTCTGGTGTTCGCGATGGGTCTTCAGTCGACTCTGTTCGGCCCAATCAAATACGCGATCCTGCCACAGCTCGTTCGGCGCGACGAACTGGTTGGCGCCAATGGTCTGATCGAAGGTGGCACCTACCTGGCGATCGTGGTCGGGCTGTTCGTCGGCGGGTCAATCGCCGGGTTATCCGAATCAGGCCCGCTCATCCTGGGCGTTTGCGTGTTGGCCACTGCAATCATCGGCTACGGCGCCAGCCGCGCCATCCGTCCGCTGCCGCCGGCTGATCCTACTATCGCGCTCCGCTTGAACGTACTCCGCGAGAGCATTCGCATTTGCCGCTACGCGCGCGAAGAGCGCAGCGTGTTCATGTCGATTATGGGGCTTTCCTGGTTCTGGGCTTTCGGGCTAATCGCACTTGCGCAACTACCCGCCTTTAGCCAGCAGGTACTCAATGGCACGCCACAACTTGCGAACGTATTGTTGGTCTGTTTCGCCGTGGGTATCGGTATCGGCTCGCTGGCATGCGAGAAGCTCTCACGCAAACACATTGAACTTGGCTTAGTGCCACTCGGCGCGCTTGGCCTCAGTCTTTTCGCGTTCGATGTATTCTGGATTTATGCGAGTGGACCAGCGATGCCGGCTACGGATGTACCTGGCTTTCTAAGCAAACCGGCCAACTGGCGGTTGCTGTTTGACCTCACAATGATCGGCGTTGCAGGCGGGTTGTTCAGTGTGCCGCTATACGCCATGATGCAAGACAGAAGCGCAGCGAATCGTCGCTCGCGTATTATCGCCGCCAACAACATCATCAACGCGCTGTTCATGATCGTTGGCGCAGGCGCGGCCGCGGCAATGCTCGCAGTTGGCGTCAGCCTGCCCGGCGTGTTTGCCGTTCTGGCGATTTCGAACGCGGTCATCGCGCTCTACCTTTTCTTCCTGTTGCCAGAATTCGTCATGCGTTTTCTAGTCTGGGTTCTGGTCAACGTATTGTATCGCATTGAGGTACGCCATCATGATCGAATACCGGCCGACGGGCCTGCGCTGCTCACCGCAAACCATGTCAGTTTTGTCGACGCATTATTGATAGGCGGCGCCGTGCAACGCCCCGTGCGTTTTGTTATGTACTACAAGATCTTTCAGATCCCGCTGTTGTCCTTTATCTTCCGGACAGCCAAAGCGATTCCAATCGCTGGCTACAAGGAAGACCCCGAGCTACTCGAAGAGGCCTACGAAAAAATTGACGCCGAACTTGCCGCTGGCAGGCCGGTGTGTATATTTCCCGAGGGCGCCATCACTCGTGATGGTCTGCTGGCACCATTCCGTCCGGGCATGGAACGTATCCTTGAGCGCCGACCCGTACCCGTGGTACCGATCGGACTGCAAGGCTTGTGGGGCAGCTGGTTCAGTCGCGAGGGCGGCGGCGCGGTGCGCAAATGGCCACGCCGTTTCCGCGCACGAATCAAGGTCGTCATTGGCGAGCCGGTCGCGCCAGAACACGCACGCGCCGACGCCGTCCAAAGCGAGGTTCAATTGTTGCTGGACGCCCGCGATTGATCCGACAGTACACTGATCAACGACCAGCGCGTTTGCAGTTGTTGCACACTTTGTCCGATCGCAGGCTCCTCGCGATAATCAAACCACAGGGTATGCACCGCCGGCTCATCAAGTCCACGCAGCATGCGAACAGCAATGCCATCCGCGGTCGGCAATGAGAAACCGGCATGGCGCAACATATCTGGCGGCAACAGTCGACTGCCGACGATGGTTGGCGATGCCCACTCGACCCGGATGCGATGTAACCATTGCCCGGCTCGCACGACCAGAAACCGGCCGCTTGCAGAAAACTGGATTTCAGTAATCTCCCCTGGTACCGCAATTGATGCACCCATGGCCTCGTCGCGTTGTAGGTCGTATAGCTGCACGCCCGCGGCGGTCACTGCCGCCAAAACGCCGTGCGGCGACGCGGCGAGCACGCGGGGTTCGCGTGCAAGCGCAAAACCGGCCGCACTGAGAGAGCCGAGCGCAGAGGTGCCGGGCTGCATAGTTGCCTGCTTGAACACTCGGCCGTCAACGTCCGCAATCAACCAGCCCGTGCCGGCTGTTGCCGCAGTGACCGCACCCAGCGGTCGATCACGGTACTCGCGTTTAACCAGCGCCCCTGTCGCCGTTTCGTACACCTCAAACGCTTGTGGCAGCAGCAGTACAAACTGATCGCCGCCATCGTTGAACGCCGCATCAATGACACCGCGCGCGGTACGCCCAATGAAATCGATGAAGCGCCCGGCTTCGATGTCCCTGACACGAAACAAACCCGATGCCTCAACGCTCAGTGCGAAACGTCCGTCGACGGAGAATCGCACAAGCTCCGGTACGCTGACATGCGAGAGCAACGACAGGTCATCCTCAAGATCCGAAATCTCATCGACGCCAGCATCGAGGCGTAGCACCGAATATGCATCGCGCTGATTCGCAAAGGCAACCGCCTGTCCGTTGACCGACAACCAGGCCCGACGCACGCGCTGCGCACCGACCGGCAAAGCGGCAAGAGACGCCCGCCAAACAGTCGCGCTGCCTTGCTCCGGCGCCGCAACGATCAACATGTTGTCCCGCACCCGCAATAGTGCCGCGTCCGTGCGCTGGTCAGCGAAGCTGAGTACCGGCAATGAGCGGTCACGACTGTTGTCGAAATCATGCACGCGATAGCCGTCACGCGTCGAACCCACCAATGACAGACCGGTTTGCTGATCATGAACGAAGCTCCAACGCACATCATCGGCCCATCGCGCGGGCTCAGCCGTCGCGGCAAAGCGCCATGAAACCAGTCCGCCGGCGGCCGGTCGAACCAACACTTCCTGACCGGACGGTGCAAAACTGACGGTGCCGATCGGCGCATTGATCACCTGCGAGTACGCAAGTGATTTGTCGCTGGTCCGCCAGATCCTGACTACTTGGTCGGCATCCGCGGTTGCGACGAACTGACCATCCGGAGAGACATCGACATCGTTGTGAGTAACACCTACATTTAACGCCGCGACTTGCTGGTTCTCGTCGAGGTCAAAAATTCGCAGCGTAGCGGAGGTGTCGGCGGCCTGCGCCGACAGCCAACGACTCGTTGAAGAAATCCAGACGCGGCCAACTGCCGCATCAAACAGTGGCCGCACCAATTGCACGCCATCGCTCAGCCGGTAAGTACGCAGCGCGGCGCCCTCGCGCATCAATACCTCGCGGCCGCCATTGACAAAGCCAACCACGTCGACATCTGCGGTCGCTGGAATACTGGCCACGGGCTGACCGCGCTGGAGATCCCAGATTGCCGCGTGTGTGCCGGTTTCGTCTGGCCAGGCCAAAGCGAAACGGCCTCTCGGCTCCATCGCAACATCCGCGGCAGCAATCGCTTGCGGATCGGAAATCGATATGATCCCACGCACCGTATCCGGCAGCGGATACCCTTCAAACCGTGCTTCCAGCAACGTGCCTTGCATCTGCGGACGTCGATCCGAGATCGCAATGGACCAGTCGCCTGCGGGGGTAGCCTCGGCAAACGCCTCGAAGCGCGCCACTGGCAGTACGACCTGATTGCCGACGAACAACGCATCCGACAACACCATGCTACCGCTTCGACCGTCCGGTGACGTCAAACTCAACTCCAGGTCTGACACACGTTCGTGTTCGATCTGCAGACTCAGCGTGAGTTGCTCGGGCCGGCGCAGTGCCGGCATCCGCTGTCGCGCGATGGCAGGGGTCACGGCCAGCGCATGTGGCTGCAATGCACGAACCTGCTCAAGCGCACCGCGCTGATCAGGTAATCGCCATGTATCGATCCGCGTTGCAGAGCGCGTGAGTAGCAGACGCCCACGGGGTCGGTATCGCCAATCTGCGAACGGCTCTCCGGTGCGCAAAACGCCGGTCAAATCAGGCAAATCGGAGCTCACCAGACCCTGTAATCTCCGTCGCGCTTCAACACCCAGATAATCCAGCCCTTGCAGTAGCGCCCAAATGGCACCTGCGCGATCGCCGTTGCGCTCAGCCAACGCACGCTGGCGCGTCCAGAAAGCACCCGCCAGCGCATCCGCCTGCTGGGTCTCTCCCAACTGCTCGCGCAGTGGCAATAGCGCGCTATTCAACGCCGCAACGTTGTCAGCGGCGCGGGCATACTCTGCCAATCGCAGGCGCGTGAGCCGACGCGCTGTGCCCTCATAGCCTGGCCAACGTGAGAACGACTCATACTGCTCGATAAGTTGCGGAATCGTTGTGGCGCGATCGGTCATGGCCTGCACATGGGGCTGCGGCAAGTACTGCCGATACCAGAGCGGAACCATAAGAAACAACAGTGCAAGGACCGCGCCTTTGATCAACCCCCCAAACCGAAGCGGCAAGTGCTGGTTGGCCCAACCCGCATTGAAATAGCGTCGCGACAATCGACTGCTCGGAATGAGATAACCGTCCGGGCTGACCGCGAGCACGCCGCTGCGCAGTAACCTGTCGTGCGCTGCATTCGCCGGATCAAGAAGCATACGTTGCTGTTTGGCGATACGCCCGACGACGACAAGCATGCGTTCGCGAAGGTCGGCAGGTGCGTTCAGAATCTGCGCCTCGACGGCCAGCAGCGGTGCATGCGCGACGCTATCGCGCTGTTGTTCAAAACGTCGTTGAACAATGCGATCAACCGCCTGCACGACATCATCATTGACATCGACGACCGCAAGCTGAGACGCCAGATACTGAGTTAGCGCGGGTTGTCCGGCAACCCAGTCAAAAATGCGCTGCATCGCAAGCTCGGCTTGTTGACGCGCAAAACCCAGTGCCGGCGCGAGTCGGAGCGTCTCGCCCAGGGTCATATTGCCGATCGCAAGAGGCGTTGCCACGGTATAGGGCGAATGCGCAGTAGAGGCGCGTGCGAACTGACCATCACCGTTACCCGCCATAACGATGACCAGTCGCGCGAGCTCAGGATCGGTTGCACGGGCGTCGAATGCCGCTCGAAACGCGCTCAACAGTTGCTCTCCAGAGTCAATGCCAAGCAATTCATGGATATCGTCAAATAACAAGACGACCTGTCGCTGCCCCGACGCGAGTGCGAATTCGCGCAGCAATTCAACGAACCGGTGGTGGTGGCTCATCAACGCGTGATCAGACCACCATGCTTGCAAGTCGAAGCCTACTCGCAATTGTCTCGCCAGACGGTAGGCGATGGCATAAAACCATCGGGCCGCATCCTGGTAGCCATCGCGCTGCGCCTGCTGACCGAGATCAATAAAAGCAACTGCCGGCGCCGCATGCTGGCCGCGTAGCGCTTCGGCGGCATGCAATAACAGACTACTCTTGCCCGTTTGCGGGGCACCGACAATATTGATGAACGTGCCGCCAGCCACACCCGCCATCAATTGCGCATCGACCGGGCGCGTTACGTAACCGGGCCGCCCAGGCGGGATTGGCCCTCCGAATCTGAAGAACTGGGGTCGCGAGCTGCGCGTGGTTGCGCCCGCCTCCGTTTTCTCTGGCGTCGACATAGCCCGATACTAGCAGGCGCCCATGCATTGCGGCAGCAGTGCGCCGCGCATTTATGGATAATGCCATTTGGGAATCGTCCGCGTAGCTCAATGGAGTCCGGTGTGGCAAAAAAAACGGTACTCAAGCGAGACACGTTCGGCGCCATACGCCTCGTGGAAGCCTACGGTCAGCAATACATAGAGCGTGACGTCAGCCAGGCTGCCCCATGGGCACGCTGGCTGGCGCGACGTCTCGCACTGCGCGAAGCACGCGCGCTGGGCCAACTCGACGGTCGCGAGGGGTTTCCGGCGCTACGCAGTGTCAGTCGAAACGGGCTAACCCGCAGCTATGTCGACGGCCAGCCGATGTACATTGCCAAACCAGTCGATCAAGCCTATTTCAAAGACGCGTTTTTGCGCCTACGCACGATGCATCGTCTGGGCATTGTGCACAACGACCTGGCAAAAGAGCCGAATTGGCTAGTGTGCCCAAGCGGCCGCGCAATCATTGTCGATTTCCAACTCGCTGGTGTCTTCCGTCGCCGCGGGCGCTTATTCAGGATGCTCGCGCGCGAGGATCTGCGCCACTTTCTAAAACACAAACGGACCTATCGCGAGCAGCACCTGACGGCGCGAGAGCGGGCAATTCTGGCGACACCGGCAATGACGACGCGCATCTGGCGCCAGACCGGTAAGCGCGCCTATCTGTTTATCACCCGTCGCGTGTTGCATTGGTCGGATCGGGAGGGTGCGGCGGATCGTGGCAAACACTAGCTCGCCCAAAGTCTCACGGTGGCGTCAATCCGCCGTATAATACGAATCTTGGCTGACCGACGGTACGAAACACATGACAAATAACGATTGCCACACGCATAACCGGGTTGACGGTATGCCTCCGGTGGCGGACAAGCCTTTCGGCATTCGGGTCTCGACACCACCGACCGACCCGTTCAACAAGCTGGTCGGCGGTGACTGGTATCGTGATCATTGGTTTGCTAACGAGCGCGAGCGTGATCTCGCATTTGACGAAATGCGAAAACGTCATGGCTTTTATCGCATTGGCGACAACCCGAGCCAGATCCTAGCCAAAATCAGCCGGGCAGATATCAGTTAGCAGTTGCGCCGAGGAACAGATAAACGGTCGTCTCGCCGCTTTCTCCAAACCCAGTAGCAAGATAAAACGGCCCAAAGAAAGTATCGAAGCGGGCGAAAAGGCTGCCGTTAAACACCAGATCTCCAAAAGAAACATCGTCACGGGTCGCCCAGACATTGCCGGCCTCCAGTGAGCCGCCAAGGTACAACGGCCAGTCGAACAAGCCGCCTCCGGTACTGCCCATACGGCGCTGATAGACAACACGGCCAACTGCGGCATGTGGCCCTGCGAGTGCACCGCGATCCAAACCGGACAGATTCAGAAAACCGCCAAGCAGATAGCTCTCTTCGATGATGTCGTCAGCATCGTTGCTGGTCGCAAGGTCAAGACCGACAGACCAGGTATGGCGCCCGAAAGTGCGATAGCCAGCATACGTGGAGATCAGCGTCTCGTAGTCACGCTCTGACGCGAGCGCCTCGCGCGCAAACTCCAATTCGAGCTCATAACGGGAGCCGCGCGACGGAAACACCGTGTCGTCAAGTGTGTCGAAACCGAACGACGCGCGATAGCCGCCTGTGTTGAAGTCCAGCCGTTGCAGTGCGGGATCACCCACTTTGACGCGCGCGTTGCCGGCGCCGCGGAAGATGCCCAACCGAAGTTCACCCCAGTTGCCGAGCTCACGACCGACATCAATACGACTTTCCAACGTACTCAAACGATAACGCGCCAGTCGATCACTGCCCGAAAACAACGCAACATTGCGTTGATTCAGGCTGACAATGGGCGCGACAAAATAACGCAAGTCGAAGCTCAGCGGTTGGTAGAACTCACTCTCGAGCAAGGTATTAGTGCCGAGTCGGAGACTGGTGCGCCACTCGGCACCTAGACGGTTCATCGCTGTTTGCAGATACCGCGCCGAAATCGCAAACGCACTGGAGCCTTCAAAATCCTCCTCCAGCGACAATCCAAAGCGCATGTACCCAGGGCCCCACGACTTGGCTCTGGCATCGATTTCTATGCCATGCGTGTCGCCCTCAGCCTGCCAGCGGTAGTCTACCTGCTCGAACAGGCCAAGCCCGTAAATCCGCGCCAGATCCGCGCGCAGCGATGCTGTCGACAACGGC
>JBCCCC010000042.1:0-22192 GCA_039033695.1 Pseudomonadota bacterium
CCAGCCGCCCAAACGGTTGTCGCTGATGCTGCCAACCCTTGCCGAGAGTGTTGCAACCGTGCATGGCTCTCGGCGGGGCAGCAGCCGCGACAAGTGCTTGGCCAATAATAGCGGTCCCATACTATTGACCTCGAAGCTGCGCATTATATTACCGGGCTGCACATCCGCCAGCTGCCTTTCCGGGCGCATGTCGTTGCCGTTATGCAAAAGACCAACGGTATTGATTATCCAGTCCAGCCGCGGCGCCCGCTCTCTGACACGCGCCGCGCAGTCCTTGACGCTTTCTTCATCCGTAACGTCGAGGTCGAGCGTGACCACACGTTCCGGATGGGATGTCGATAGTTGCGTTAGCGCCTCATTGTTTGCGCCGGATCGCGCAGCGCAAAACACGGTGTGGACGCCGTTTCGTGCCAGCATTGCGTTGGCAAAACCGTTGCCGATCCCGCGACTGGCACCGGCGATGAACACGAACTTCGGTGAGGGGTTCATTGCTTGGCACTGCCTGCAGGGAAGCGCTGTCGCAGCCAATCGAGCATGATCGCATTGAACTGGGCGGGCTGTTCTTGTTGCGTCCAGTGACTGCAGTTGGCAATCATGTGGGTCGTGAGGTCCGGCACATACTTGCGCATGGTGGCGACATGTTGCGGACCGATCAGAATGTCGTCATCGGCGCCGACAAACAGCGTTGGTACGTTGACGGTCTGTTCTACGCCCTCCGTCATCGCCCAGTTTCTGCTCCAGTTTCGATACCAGTTGATCGGAGGCGTAAACCCGCTGCGTCGGAATGCATCGACGAACACGCGCAGTTCTTTCTCATCCAGCAATGGTGTGCCTGGCAAATCGGTCTTGCGCATTTCCCGTAACATACTGAAGGCATAACGTTTTTCCTTTGGCAGTGCGTCAAACTGTGCCCGCGTTATTGGCAGCCGCCGGTACATCGCCCGCAAAATCCGCTCGGGATCAGCGTCGAACGCCCGGTCAGCCTCGTCTGAGTCTTGAAAATTGACAATGTAAAAGTCATCACCTAGCACCTCGCGGGTCATCACCATAGGATCTATGCTGCGCCGCGGTGCGAATGGCACGTTCAGGGTGATCAGTCCGCGCATGCGCTCCGGCTTCAGCAGCGCCATCTGCCAAAGCAACAGCGCGCCCCAATCGTGGCCGACGAAGATTGCGCGCTCGAGTTCGAAGTGATCGAGCAGGCCGACCAGGTCATCAATCAAGTGGAATACATCATAGTCGATCACGTCGGGCGGGCAGTCGCTGGCGCCATAACCGCGCTGATCGGGTGCCACCACATGATAACCCGCCTTTGCTAACGGCCCGAACTGATAGCGCCAGGAGTAGGCGATCTCTGGGAAACCATGGCACAAAATGATTGTGTCGCCGCTGCCGGCAACATGTGTTGAGAGTGTGATGCCATTGCTGGCGATCCGCACAGGGTCCGGGAATATCTGCATAGGCGTAGTATCCCATGGCATGGCGGTCGTCTGCAGGCTTGCGTTTCTCGACTCGAACCGTATAGTCGGCGATGTAACGCAATGACAGGGCCGAGTACGGCTGGGTCGTTCAATGACAGCGAGCGAAGGGCGGTGAGAGCTTCGCGTTGAACGCAGCCGGAATATCCCCCTCGAGCGGCGCGCTGAACCGGCCTTGTGGCCAGAGTAAGCGGCGACGTCAGGTCGACGATACCGACCAGTAGTCAGCAGACCTGACTCACCGAGGCATGCCGCGCGAGCGTCATGTAAAGCCGGGTGGTAACGCGGATATCCCGCCCCGGGTGCTCATTGAGCGCCCGGGGCTTTTTTTTGGCGCGCGATTGCAGGATCGCACGGGAATGACGATGACATTTGAAAAGGTACAGGGCCGCTACAACGGACCGCAACTGGAAACTGAGGTGCTCGAATTCTGGCGTCAGCACGACGTGTTCGCCCGCAGTCTTGCCGCGAGCAAGAATAAGCCGCGATTCAGCTTTAACGAAGGCCCGCCAACGGCGAACGGCAAGCCCGGCATTCACCACGTTCTGGCACGCACCTTCAAGGACGTGTTCCCGCGCTACAAAACCATGCAAGGCTTCTATGTGCCACGCAAAGCGGGTTGGGACACGCACGGGTTGCCGGTTGAGCACGAGATCGAAAAAGAGCTTGGCATCTTCGATAAGAGTGAAATCGAAGCCAAGGTGGGCATCGAGGAATTCACGCGGCGCTGTCGCGAATCGGTAATGCGCTACATCGGCGACTGGGAGGCGATGACGGAACGCATGGGCTTCTGGGTGAATCTGGACGAGGCCTACTACACCTTAAACAACGAGTACATTGAGTCCGTGTGGAGTTTGCTCAACACGATCTGGGACAAGGGACTGATTTATCGGGGTTACAAGGTCGTACCTTATGATCCTCGCATCGGCGCCACCCTGTCGTCCCATGAGCTGGCACAAGGCTACCGAGAGGTCGAGGATCCCTCGATTTTCGTGCGTTTTGCGTTGCTCGATGAGCCCGACACTCACTTTCTTGTCTGGACGACAACACCATGGACACTGCCATCCAATCTCGCGTTGGCGGTACACAACGAAATAGATTACGACTATGTGTCACATGCTGATGAGACGTTGATCGTGGCAAGTGCGTTGCGCGAACGCGTATTTGGCGATCGCGAGCATTCTGTGCTGCGCACCGTCAAAGGCAGCGAGCTCGTTGGCAAGCAATACCAGCGCTTGTTCGACTATCTCAGCATTGATGAAACGTGCCCTGCGTTTCGCGTCTGGCATGCCGATTTCGTCAGCGTCGAGGATGGCACCGGGATCGTGCACACGGCACCTGCATACGGTGTCGATGATCTGGCACTGGGGCAGGCGAACGGTTTGCCGGTGCTGCACGGCGTCGGTCTGGATGGCCATTTTGTGCCTGAAGTCACGCCTGTTGCCGGCATGTTCTTCAAAGACGCCGACAAGGTGTTGATTCGGTTGCTGAAAGAGCGCGGTATCATGTTCCGCAGCGAGCGTTATCTGCACAACTATCCGTTCGGTTGGCGCACCGGCGATCCGATCATCTACTACGCCAAGAATGCGTGGTATATCCGTACAACTGAGTTGCGTGATCGAATGGTTGAGTTGAACCAGCAAATCAATTGGGTGCCGGAGACTATCCGCGACGGCCGCTTTGGCAATTGGCTTGAGAACAACGTCGATTGGGCGCTTTCGCGCGAACGGTTCTGGGGCACGCCATTGCCCGTATGGACAAATGGTGAGGGTGACTATCGTTGTGTCGATTCGGTCGCCGAGCTTGAACGGCTCACCGGACGTTCGCTGTCCGAGCTCGATTTGCACAGGCCTGCTGTCGACGAGATCACCTTTGAGGCCGATGGTCACCACTGGCAGCGTGTGCCGGAAGTTATTGACTGTTGGTTCGACTCCGGTGCCATGTCGTATGCCCAATGGCATTATCCGTTCGAGAACGCCGACGAGTTTGAGGCGCACTTCCCGGCGGACTATATTTGCGAGGCAATCGACCAAACGCGTGGTTGGTTCTATACGCTGCACGCGATCGCGACACTCGTGTCTGACAGCGTTGCCTATCGTAACGTCATTTGCCTCAGTCATATCGTCGATGGCGACGGCAAAAAAATGTCCAAGTCGCAAGGCAATATTCTGAATCCGTATGACGTGTTCGACAGCGTCGGCGCCGACGCATTGCGTTGGTACTTCCTGGCCCGTGTTGCGCCGGATCTTCAAAAGCGAATCTCAGTCGATATCGTTGCCGATGTTGCCAGCTCGTTTGTGAATACACTCTGGAACACGTATTCATTCTTCGTGCTGTATGCGCGGCTCGACAGTGTTGACTTTAGTGACCGTGGCGATGTCAAGTCGCGCCCGGAAATCGACCGTTGGGCCATTGCACTATTGAACAGAACGATTGCCGATGTGACCGATGCCATGGAACGTTTCGATGCCCAGACGGCCGGCATGGCGATTGAGTCATTTGTAGATCAACTCTCGAATTGGTATGTGCGTCGCAATCGCCGGCGTTTCTGGAAGTCGGACGACGGCGATGATAAGCGGGCGGCCTACCATACGCTGTACGAGTGTTTGCATGGCGTCACGTTGTTAATGGCGCCGTTCGTCCCGTTCATCGCCGAAAGCCTCTACCAGAATCTTGTGCGCCGCGTGTTCTCCGATATGCCTGAGAGTGTACATATGGCGACGTGGCCAGCAGCTGATGAAGGCCTGATCGATCAAGATTTGTTAGATGCAATAGCTGTCGTGCAAAAGGTCGTCGGTCTGGGTCGCGCCGCGCGTTCGCAGAGTGGTGTGCGAACCCGCCAGCCAATTGGTCGGCTGTTGGTTCGCTCGCCAAGCGAAGCATCAATGCAGGCGGTTCTGGAGCACGCCCAACAGATCACCGAAGAACTCAACATCAAATCGATCGAACCGGTCGCTCGTGACGCGAGTCTGGTTGCTTATCGAATCAAGCCGAATCTACCAGTGGTTGGCAAGAAGTACGGTAAGCAGGTACCCAGAATCAAGGCGGCGCTGGCGGATGCGACCGGTGCCGATATCGCGGCTGCGATCGCATCGGGCAAGTCGTTTGAGCTTGTCGTTGATGGGCAGTCGCTGCAATTGGGTGAGGATGACGTGTTGATCGAGACCGCGTCTGCCGAGGGCTATGCCTGTGCTGAGGATGCCGGCTACCTGGTCGGCCTCGATACAACGCTGACGGATGACTTGCTAAGGGAAGGGCTGGCGAGAGAGCTCATCAGGACAGTGCAGGAGTCTCGTAAGCAGGCCGGCCTCGAGGTATCCGATCGAATTCTGCTCGGTATTACGGGATCGCAAGGCGTCCAGGATGCTCTGGCGCACTATCAGGATTTGATCATGGCGGAGGCACTCGCGGCGGGCTGGCAAGTCGACCAATCCCAGCCGTATGTCGGTGCTGGGAAGCTGGATGATCACCACTGGCAGATTGAGATCACGCTGGCAGCTGGAGACGAGGCCTGAGAGGGTGAAAATCGCCAGCAAAAACGATTTGTTGCGTGCGCTAGTGAATGTCTGCTATAACCTACGAGCGATAAGGATTTCGCTCAACAGCGCGCCAGTTGTGCAAGGCCGTGCTGTCCCGCCGATTGTCTGGTCCAGCGATCAAACATCGTATTCGAATAATCATAAGCCTGGCTCAGGGGTAGGCATGACTGTCCTTAAAAAACGACTCCACGACGCGCTCATTATTCTGACGGGACACGAAGACGCTAAGTCGAGACTCAGCAAGGCGTGGATCGATGGTCTTGACACTGTGGAGCCGGATGAGGTCCCGGATGGCATTCGCGAGAAGTTCCTGGCCATGCGCGACCGACTTTGCGCACGCCAGCCCGTCAACAAAGAACACCCCGTTGTCGCGACAATTCGCAAGATGTCGCCAATGGAAGCCGCGCGCTACAACCGTGACATCGTGCAAATGTACGCCCAACTGATGGCGGCTGATCAACCTATGCAGCTTCGCTTGGTTGAGTCGATTGATGGCGAAGAAAGCATAGAGACGGATGCCGTACCGGATTTTCTGACTCAGCACTAGGCGCGATTGCCACTATCCCGTTGCCGCGAGGCCCCAGCATGCTGCGCGCTATGTCACAATAGCGGCTGATCGGACGCACCTGGAACTTCCCCATGACTACCAAGTATCTGCCAGCCATGCTCGTGGCTCTGTCGTTGCTGTCTTCTGGCTGCACCAGCAAGGACACTGATCAAGATTTGACTGACGCAACGCTGCCGCCAGCGCCGGTTGCCGAGGTCGAGCCGGGCTTTGATATCGAACGGCGAATAGCGGACTACGCCCCGGTCACGCTAACCGCCGATCTGTCATCACTGACCGACCAGCAACGGCAGATGATTGGCCTATTGATCGACGCGGGCGATCGAATGAATGACCTGTTCTGGCAGCAGGCCTTCAAGTCGGACTACGAGTCCTGGCTCGATGCGCTGCCTAGCCCGGCAGCAAGACGCTTGGCGCAAATCAACTATGGCCCGTGGGATCGACTGGCGGGCAATGCACCGTTCATCACGACGGCAGGCAACAAGTCAGCTGGCGCCAATTATTACCCCGCTGATATGACCGTCGAGGAGTTCGACGCGTGGTCGGCGAACGACAAAGCCGGCCTGTACTCATTCGTAAGGCGCGACGAAGAGGGTCGTCTGACCCTACAGTCCTATCATGATGTGTTTGCCAGCGAGCTCGCGAGCGTCGCAGACCTGCTACGACAAGCGGCAACGTTGTCCGACGATAAACCATTTGCCGACTACCTTAACTTGCGCGCGCAAGCCTTGGTCACGGGCGACTACCGCGAGAGTGATCTTGCCTGGATGGACAGCAAGACCAGTCCGATCGACGTCGTTATCGGCCCGATCGAGACATACGAAGACCAGCTGTTTGGGTCTCGTGCCGCGTTTTCAGCGTACGTGCTGTTGAAGGATATTGCGTGGAGCGATCAGTTGGCTCGCTTTTCTGCCTTTCTGCCCGAGCTTCAGCGGGGCCTGCCGGTACCGGACGCCTACAAGGCAGAGATGCCCGGTACAGATTCTGACCTGAATGCCTACGACGTCCTGTTCTACGCTGGTGACAGCAACGCCGGGTCAAAGACAATTGCGATTAACTTGCCCAATGACGAGACCGTTCAACTTGAGAAAGGCACGCGCCGATTGCAACTCAAGAATGCAATGCGCGCCAAATTTGACAAGATACTGTTGCCTATTGCCGATGTTCTGATTGATCCGGCGCAGCGCCCTTACATCAGTTTTGACGCGTTCTTCGCAAACACGATGTTTCATGAGGTAGCGCACGGACTCGGCATCAAGAATACTCTGGACGGCAGCGGCACGGTGCGCGAGTCACTCAAGGAAGTCGCGAGCAGTATTGAAGAGGGTAAGGCGGATATTCTTGGTTTGTACATGATCACTAGACTGCATGAGCAAGGCGAGCTGGGTGATGCGGACTTGCAAAGCAATTATGTGACGTTTATGGCCAGCGTGTTTCGCTCGATTCGTTTTGGCGCCTCCAGTGCTCATGGCAAAGCAAACATGGTGCGGTTCAACTTCTTTCTGGAGCAGGGCGCGCTGATTCGCGACGAAGAGACAGGCCAGTACCGTATCGATTTCGACAAGATGGCCCTCGCGATGGATGCATTGGCAGAGAGGTTGCTAACGTTGCAAGGGGACGGCGACTACGATGGCGCGCGCGTGCTAACTGACGAGCTTGGTGTGATCAGTGAACAACTGCAGGCTGACCTTGACCGACTTGCCGCGGCGGGTATACCGGTTGATATTGTTTTTGATCAAGGGCGCCGTCAGCTCGGGCTATGATCTACTTGGCGATTCAACCGCGGCAGCATCAGAGTGCACACTATCGTGACGCTGGTTGCCACGATGATTGCAACCGCCATGGGACCAGGTGAGTTCAGCCCCCACAGCGCGACAATCTGCACAGTGACGCCAGCAAGCAGTTGCTGAGCACAGCCAACAATGCCCGACGCCGTGCCGGCATAGTGCTCGCTTTGCAGCACTGCGCCGCTTTGCATACTGGGTGATGCAAAGCCGTTGGCGGCCGCCAGAAACATCATTGGGCCAAACATGACCCAAGGTGCAAGCGTGGCCATGAACACGCCGGCAAACAGCGCCATGCTGGCTGTGAACCCAATTGCCGTGCCAATCTGCACCATCCGTACGATGCCCAATGACGATGCCGTCTTTGAAGACACGAGCGTGCCCAGCATGTAGCCCATGGCGAGCGTGATAAAGTACTGGCCGTAGGCAGTCGGTGGCAGGTTCAGCGTGTTCTCCATGACATAGGGCACGACCGCGATGAACGTGTAGAATACCGCCAGCGACAACGCGCTTTGCAGTGTATAAACCACGAAAAGCGGTTGTTTGAATAGCGCGGCAGCGCCATCGGCCAGGCGCTCGCGATGTGCTGCTTTTACGCGTGTTTCCGGCAGTTTCACGCTTGCGACGATGAGCACGGCCAGGATGAACGCCGCGCTTGCCAAGAACACGCTGCGCCAACCTTGCCATGCGGTCAGGTAGCCGCCGATCAGCGGTGCGATCATTGGTACGACAACGATGACAACGATCACCGACGACAGTCGCGCAGCCATGCCCGAATGACCATAGCGATCGCTAAGAATCGCGCGCGAGATGACCATGCCGCCAGCGCTGCCTATGGCTTGAATAATGCGTGCAAAAACCAGCCAGCCGATACTAGGCGCAATTGCGCAACCGACGCTGCCGACCAGGCAGACAACCATGCTGGCAATGGCCGTGTTGCGCCGGCCAAAGTGATCGGATAACGGGCCATAGACCAACTGCGCTGCGCCAACAGCGAACACAAACGCGCTGAACGTCAGTTGCGTTGCCTTTGCGCTGCTACCAAGGTCCTCGCCGATGCTGGGCAGTGCAGGCAGGTACATTTGCATGACCAGCGGCGCGATTGCAGTAATCGCTGCCAACAAGAACGTCAGTGAGCGATCACTAATGGTTTCGCGTCTGTCAGCCAAATGCATCCATCTTTACGTTGCGCGCATCCGGCGGCGATCGATCATCAGGTGCTTCGCGAGCCCAGCATTTGCATGAATTCAGCGCGCGTGCGCGCGTCCTTCCGGAAGGTGCCTATCATTTGGCTGGTGACCATCGAGACACCTGTCTTGTGTATACCGCGAGTGGTCATACACTGGTGCTTGGCTTCAATCACGACGGCGACACCATTGGGTTTGAGTACGTCGTTAATGCAGCTGGCAATCTGCGCGGTCATTTTTTCCTGTACCTGAAAACGACGCGCAAACGCTTCGACCACGCGTGCCAGTTTGCTAATGCCCACAACTTTGTTCTTTGGTAGATAACCTACGTGCGCCTTGCCAATGATCGGCGCCATATGGTGCTCGCAGTGTGATTCGAACGTAATGTCACGCAGCACGATCATCTCATCGTAGCCTTCAACCTCTTCGAACGTGCGGCGCAAAAACTCCACGGGGTTGTCTTTATAGCCTGAGAACCAGTCTTCGTAAGCACGGGCAACCCGCGCCGGCGTGTCGAGCAGGCCTTCACGATCAATGTCTTCGCCAGCCCACAACAGCATAGTGCGAATAGCTTCTTCGGCCTGTTTTCTGCTTGGTTTTCGGCGTTTTGGTGTTTTCTTTCTTGCGGCCGCCACTGCTAGCCCCCATGAGTCTGAATCCGTTTGCGCAGTTTACCCGAACGCTATAGGGAATGCGCTACACTGGAAAAATGATGTCGTTGTATAACTTTGCACTACGTTTGGTGTTGATGCTCGCCGCACTGGTTGTTACTGGTTGCGCGACTTCCGGAGTTTCGAAAATGCCGCCTATCACTACCGTCGAGTCAGTCGACCTGGATCGGTTCATGGGTCGATGGTATGTCATCGCCAACATACCGACATTTATCGAAACCAAGGCATGGAACGCGACCGAAGACTACGAGTTGCGAGACGCAGATACGATTGATACGACCTTTAGCTACAATAAAGATGGTTTCGACGGCGACCGCAAGACGTGGACACCCGTTGCCACCGTCAGGCCTAACACTGGCAATGCGGTCTGGGGCATGCAGTTCATCTGGCCGTTCAAGGCTGAGTTTCGCGTAATCTGGCTGAACGACAATTACTCAGTGACGATTATCGGTCGCAGCAAGCGTGACTACGTCTGGGTGATGGCCCGTACGCCGTCGATTTCGGACGCGCTGTACAGCGACCTCAAGCAGTTTCTTATCGACGAAGGCTACGATTTGACCAAGCTGCGCGAGGTACCGCAACAGTGGCCGACCCAGTAATCAGCTCGCGGGCGTCGTCAGTCCAACCGGACAGCTAACGCCAGTACCGCCGATACCGCAATAACCACCGGGGTTTTTCGCCAGGTACTGCTGGTGATCATCCTCGGCGAAATAGTATGGCACGCCACTGCGAATCTCGGTCGTGATACTGCCATGGCCGGCGGTGCTGAGTTCCTGCTGGTAGCGTTGCTGCGATGCACGCGCAACATCAGATTCCGATTCGTCGCGCGTGTAGATCGCAGAGCGATACTGGGTACCACGATCATTGCCCTGTCGCATGCCTTGCGTGGGGTCATGGCCTTCCCAAAAGGTTCTTAGCAACGCTTCGTAGCTGACCTGTGCGGGATCATAAATGACCGAAACAACTTCTGTGTGCCCGGTCGCGCCGCTGCAGACTTCGCGGTAGGTCGGGTTAGGCGTATGCCCACCAGCATAACCAACCGATGTCGAATACACGCCAGGCAGTTCCCAGAACATTCTCTCAGCGCCCCAAAAGCAACCCATGCCAAAAACGGCCTCGCGCATTTCAGGCGGAAACGGCGCACGCAAGGTGCTGTCCAGTACGTAGTGGCGCGCTGCGACGGGCATCGGCTCATCACGCCCTTGCAGTGCTTCCTCCGCGGTCGGTATTTCAAGCGACTTTTTCGAAAACAGCATTGCGCAGACCTCCAATAGACTGTTCATCTAGTATGCGGCGTGTGTAACGTGATTCAATACCTCAGTCGAATTAAATTTCAGTTGGCATAGCTGACCTTTGTCTGTGTCGGGTGCCGGCCGTGTCGTCGGTGGGGAAACCAGGCTATGACAAGAATCAATTCACCGGGTCCGCTGCAATGGTTTGCGCTGCTGGCGTTGGTTGTAATGTGGGGCACACGGTTTTATGCGGTTGAGCTTGCGCTGGTCAGTTTCTCGCCGCTTGATATCGTGTTTTTGCAGCTGGCAGTGTCGGCCACCGTTCTGTGGGTGGTGATGGCCGCGTCTGGTCTGGCATTGCCGCGTGATCTCAAGACGTGGGCGTATTTCAATGCCATGGCGGTGGTTGGCAACGGGTTACCGTTTTTTCTGGAGTCATGGGGCCAGGTCTACATTACCTCCAGCCTGGCCGGTATCCTGCTCTCAGTCTCGCCGCTTTCTGTGTTGCTGCTGGCCCATTGGTTTTTGCCGGACGAGCCAGCGTCCCCGAAGCAGAGCGTTGCGTTTGTCGTCGGGCTTGCCGGCGTGATCGTGTTGATCGGGCCGGATGCGCTATTGGCCATCGGTGGTGATCTGACTCAGATCGTTGCCCAACTTGCCGTGCTTGGCGCAGCGGTTTGCTACGGGTTGGCAGCTGTGATTACGCGGCTTGCACCGCTGCATCCGCCACGCGTTATCGCCGCCGGCGTTTTGTTAGCGGCCGCTCTGCAGATCCTACCCATCTGGCTATGGCAGGGCGGTATGCCACCGTTGGCCGACGTTGAGTTGTCCGCAATACTGGCTGTTGTCGGCATTGGGCTGTTTTGCACGGCGCTGGCTGCCCTGGTGTTTTTCTATCTGATTCTGCACAGCGGCGCCGCATTCCAATCGTTGAGCAACTACCTGTTGCCTGTTTGGGCGGTACTCGTTGGCTTTACGCTGCTCGACGAGTCGCTGCCTGCGAACGCAATCATCGGCATGGTCTTGATCCTGGTGGCGTTGTGGCTCACGCGCGTGCGCAAAACCGATCGGAATGAGGTATCGGCTGCCGAGCGAGTCTAGGTGTCGTCGTCGTCGTCGACGACGACACTGCCGTCAGAGGCCGGCGGCCCTAACTCGCTAGTCTGCGGGGGACTCGCTGTTTGATCGGACTGCGTCGGCGCCTGCGTATCTTGCATAGCCTCGGGCGCCAGTGGCGGGACTTGTGTATCGATATTGTCTTGCGGTTGTGCTGGCTTATCTTCGATATCCTCAACCAACACGTCGTTTTCTCCGGTCGAATCGCCAGCCACAGCGGGGTCGGCTGCTGCTTGCTCGGCGCGCTGACTTTCACGGGCAGCGCGGGCGGTTTCGATTAGGTCGCGTTCTCCTTGATCAAGCCGGCTGGCGCGATAACGGAAATCATGACGCCAGCGTAACCCGCGATAGATGACGGGCCTGCCATCCTGCAAAGCTGGGCGATAGGCAAAGCGACGAACTTTTCGTGCGACGTAACGATCCATCAGGCCCGGCGGCTCGCTGTCGACGATGCGGATATTAGTCGTTCGGCCGCGTGGGCTCACATCGTAGGTCAGTTCCACGAAGCCGCGATCTGCCGCGGTTCGATCAATGCCGGACGGATTGTTCGCGTTTTTCTCGTATTGTGGTCTTATCACCTCACGCGCGATGCTGACCGGCTCCCCAAACAGCTCGTCCCGAAATTCCAGTAACTCAGGGTCGCCAGTACTTAGCAGTTCCCACGCTTCTCGGTAACGTGCGCGGCTCAAGCGCGAATCGGCGGTAATGCTCAGATAGTCGCCTTGCTTGGCAAGCGTCGACGGAAGCAGTCGCGGATCTGTGTCCGCGTTGACTCTCGCGATACGTACGGCACTGTTCATGGCCCGGCGTCCATCACTGAACTGTATGTCATTCATCAAATCAGGTTCATCGGTGCTCTTCATTGATGACGCAAAAGCAAGCTCGACCAGAGGTTGGATCAGGCGAATATCCTCTTTGCCGTGCACGGCGGTTAATCGCCTGCTGGCGCGTTTGTATGCGTTGCTCGCTTCGCTGAACTCGCCCACCGCGGCATACCAGCGAGCACGGCGCAACATCGCGTCGACGTATTGATCCGAGTCATCCGAAAACCGACGTTGCTGCAACCGATACATGTTGTCTTGGATATCATTGGCTTCGCTGACATCACCCAGTGCCAGGTGCGCTCGAGCGAGTGCATCCATGACCTCAACCTGTGACAGATTGTTGGGCCCTTCGTTAACGTGGGAAATGTGTATGGCCCGCTCGTACAACGGGATCGCAGCTTCAATATCATTGAGTGCCATCCGCGTGCTGGCCAGTCCGCGAATCGGGTTGATGAGCTCCGGTGCGATGATGCTGCTATCTTGTGCCTCTTCGCGCAGCCGAATGGCGGCTTCGAAATTCAGTTGTGCCGCGCCGAACTCGGCCTGTTCGGCCTGCACAATCGCCAGGTTGGTCAGCGCTAACGAATTGCGCGGGTCGTCCTGGCCCCAGAGTTCTATGCCCAGCGGGACAAGGTCCTTGGCAAGCTGCAATGCGCCGCTGTAATCAGTGTTGCCGAGGTTTGCCCGAAACGCCGACTGCAAGGCCTGGTAGCGCTGCCCCAAGTCGGTCGAAAGTTCGGCCTCTGTTAACGAGATGATTTCCGGCAGCGCGCGCGCAGTCTGCGCATCGGCTCGCTGCAGGAATAGGCCAAGGCAAAGCGCGACCGCAGCGTACGAGAACCAGCGCAGGGTACTGGTACCAGTGATTGTCAAGGAACCCGGGCGATTCGCGAAACTCATGTCAATAGAGTAAACCATTTGGCCAAAAAGTGAATTGCCGATTTGATAGTGCGCTATCAACAGAGTGTAGACAGTTCAATAGCCAGAAAGTTTTGTCTGCAACTTTTGGGATTGTCACTCGATAAGACTGCATATGGCTTAGACTTGTCGCTATCAGGACACGAAGAGGGAATCACCATGTTGCCCAGAAATCTCAAGACGCCGGCCGTGGCCGCGGGCCTGCTGCTGACGACCGCTAGCGCTGCGACGATTGCCGACACCGCCGTAACGATCTACAGCAAGGCAACGCCCGGCGCCGTCAATCCGGATTTGTATCGTCCGACGGCCAACAGCAATAGTTACTTCGGTCAGTCGATTCCTGGCTATGCCATTGTGCGTGATCAAATCGAAATCGAGTTGCCTGCAGGTCGCAGCAGTTTCGCATTGACGGATGTTGCCGCGCTGATCGACCCGACAACCGTGCGTTTTGAGTCGCTGACCGATCCGGATGGGACACGCGTCATCGAACAGGATTTCCGGTTTGACCTTGTCGGTACACAGAAACTGTTGAATCGATATGTCGATCAGCAAATCACTGTTGAGCAGCTCGTTGGCGACGGTACGCGGTCGACAACAGGGACCTTGCTCAGTACTGACGGCGGCCTCGTATTGCAAAGAGATGACGGTGGCATCGACGTACTGACCCAATGGCAAAACATCTCACTAAGTGCGTTGCCTGGCGGGCTCATGACCCGCCCGACCTTGGTCTGGGATGTGACGGCGAGCCGCTCGGGCAATCATGATGCGCGCATCAGTTATGAAACCGCTGGAACGACTTGGTGGGCTGACTACAATCTGGTTTGGAAACCGCAACGTAGTGGCAATAGCGGTGAGCTGTCGGTGGGGGCTTGGGTGAGCATTATCAATCGAAGTGGGGCGGATTTTGAGGATGCCCAGCTGAAACTTGTGGCTGGCGATGTGCAACGCGCACCGCAAGCATCTGCACGCTTCAATCAAATGGCGTTGATGGCCACACGCGCGATTGCCGAAGACGCTGCAGGGTTTGATCAAAAGGCTTTCTTCGAGTTTCACCTGTATACACTGGGACGCAGCGTTACGCTGCCCAATAATGCGACCAAACAGATTGAGTTATTCGCCCAGGCTGAAGCTGTACCCGCCGAGAAGAAGCTGGTGTTTAATGGGCTCAACACGCAAGGCATCGGCTACGGGGTCAACGATCCCAATTTCGGTGCGCAATCCAATAGCAAAGTTGATGTCTATCTCGAGTTCGAGAATGTGAAGCGCGCCGGCCTTGGCGTTCCCTTTCCGGCTGGTCGAATTCGCGTTTCACAGCTGGACGAGGCTGATGATGCGCTCGAGTTCATTGGCGAGGATGTGATTACCCACACGCCACGCAACGAAGAGGTTCGTATTCGCCTGGGCTCGTCGTTCGACGTCATTGGTGAACGCGTGCAGCGCGATTACGCGATTGATACGCGAGCGCGCTGGTTGGAGGAGACTGTCGAGATTACGATCACCAATCGCAAGGACATCGAGCAACAGGTAACGATCGCCGAACCGTTGTACCGGCATGCCAACTGGACGATCAGTGATCAAACCGACCGCTATCGCAAGATTGATTCGCGACTCGTGCACTTTGTCGTTGATGTCGCGGCTGACAGTGAGCGTGTTGTCAGTTACAAGGTGCGTTACACCTGGTAGCAAGGCGCGCTCTGCGTAACGCCGCGCGCCTATCGTGGCCATGACGGCCGCATGAAGACATGCTAGATGAGCGCGACCGTGGTTAGCGCAGCGCAGACGATCGTTGTGAGCAGCGTGCGCAGACCACGATACCAGGCAGGATAGGTCGCCCAGATCGTATAACGCTCCCACAAGTACCAACCTGCAAAGCCAATCACGAAGGCGCTGGGCGCTAGTGAAGCGGGTAGCGCCAGTGAGGCCCACGCCCAAAGTGCGGGTATCACGCTCGCAGCAAACAGCTTGATGGGGGATTCGGGGTTCGCGGCGACCGCCATGCCCCAATGCACGGCGCCGATGAAGCTCAATATGGTTGCCGCATAGCTGAGCAATAGTGGCAACGGCGCAAACCCGCCGATGCGTGCGCCAGCAACGCATGCCAGGCCCAACGCGACGAATGGGATGAGCCCGCCAATACCCAGGGCTTTGGCCAGCTCGGTACCGCGAGCTGCGCGCGCACCGGGCCCTGATCGTTGTCGTTCTGCCAGGTGGCGCTCGAGCTCAGGCTGTCCGCCAATGAACTGCTTGTCGTCAAAGATCATCGGCAACGACGACCAGCTTTGCGCTTGCTTCATCTCGGCGAAACGAGCGCGCTGTTCCGCGCTGGCCATACCCATGAATTCGATACGATAGTCGCGACCGTGTGCGCGCAACAGATCCTCGGTTGCGCGCACGTCAGTCGCCGAACTCACGTAGACCACGAACATCGGATCAGGCTAGCTCTCGCTGCCTTGCTGGTACACATGAATATCACGTTGCGGATAAGGGATCGAAATGCCATCTGCATCCAAACGATCCTTGATGGCGCGCGTCAGGGCAAAGTTAACGGCCCAGTAGTCTTCGGTCTTGACCCACGGGCGCACGACAAAATTGACGCTGGAGTCGCCCAACTCACTTACAGCGATGGTCGGTGCAGGGTCATCCAGAACTAGACTTTCTGCGGCAACGACTTCACGCAAGGCGGTTTCAGCCTTCTTGAGGTCGTCGTCATAGCCTACGCCGATCACCAGATCGATACGCCGGGTTGCGTGCGCCGAGTAATTGATGATGGAGCCAGCAGTAATATTTGCGTTCGGCACAACGATACGACGGTTGTCCGGCGTGTTTAGAATGGTATTGAAAATTGTGACGGCGTCGACCTTGCCGGATACACCCCCGGCCTCAATGAAGTCGTCGGCCTTATAGGGGCGGAAAAAGATAATCAGTACGCCCGATGCGAAGTTGGCCAATGAGCCTTGCAGCGCAAGGCCAACCGCTAGGCCTGCGGCACCGAGCACGGCGATGACAGAAGTCATCTCGACGCCAAGTTGTCCCAGCGCTGCCAGAATGACGAAGAGCGTCAGCAGGGTGCTCAGAATATTGCCCAGAAAGCTCTGCAGCGTTTCGTCCAAGTCAACGCGGTCCATGAGCTTGTTCACCGCAGACATGATGATTCGCACAATAATGCGACCTACGACGAAAATGGCGATGGCAGAGATCAGCTTGATGCCGAAGTCGACCCCTACGGTCTGGATGGTCTCCAGAATCTTGCTCGTATCAATTGACAGGTTTTCCATGTCTGGCCTCGCAACGTGGCGGTCAAAAAAGAAGCGGTGATTCTACGGCACTGGCTGAGCCGATCAAGCTAGTCTGGTTTGCTTGGCGCAGCTGGCGCCTTTGTCGATAGCGCAATGGCATTGCCAATCAGTGCAATGATGAGTCCCGCGATTGCCATGCCGGTCCAGCGGTAGCCTTCGAAAATTGTTGAGATCAGCAGCGCAACCACGGGAAGCATGACGCTGGTGTAGGTTGCCTTTGCAACGCCAATGCGCTCGATTAGCATCAAGTAGAAACCAAAGGCTATGGCTGTGCCGGGAATGGCGAGGAACAACAGCGAGCCGAGATAAGGTAGACGCCAGTCAACGATGAATGGCTGGCCGGCGTACAGTGCAAATAGCGCCGAACAGAGCGCGCCCAGTGCCATGCCGTGTGCATTGACGGCAACGACAGGTAAACGCCGCCGCGTATTGACTATCGCGGCCATGTTGCCCAACGACGCCATGTAGGCACCCGTCAACACCAATGCAATGCCCTTCACCGTGTCATCCTGAAGGGACAGCGTGCGGATCTCCGGCCAAAACATCAGACCGATACCAAATAACGATGTACAGCCGGCGACGATTGCGGGTAGCCGAATCGGCGCGCCAAAAAAAATGCGTTCATTGATCAGGTTGATCAACACCAGAGACGTAAACAACACGGCGATCAGCCCGCTGGTCACAAATTGCGTGCCGTTGTAGACGAAATAGTAGTTCGCCGAAAACATGAAGATACCCTGCACCGCGACGGCCGGCACGTCACGCAAGCTGATCCGCAAGCGGCGACCAAGTGCCAGCCCAAAACCCACCAGCACCACCGCAGCAATTGCAAAGCGATAGGTCAGAGACACTTGTGGTGGCACAACGCCCAACTGAAACTTGATCATGATCCAGGTCGATCCCCAGATCAGAATCGTCGCGATATAGATGAGTGCGGTTTGCACCGTTATTGGCTGGTGCCACTCCCGGCACCCCAGCGTAGCCGGTAGATGCGATACGGTGCATTGTCTTTGACCGCGTTATCGTCGGCCAACAAATAGGCCGGTAACGCGCTGTCAGCAACGTAAAGACTATTGTCTTCGCCATGCCAGACACCATCTGGCCAGCGCAGCACGCGGTCCCTTAGCAGGGTGCGAATACGCCGGTCCTTGCTGACCTGCATGATTGCATGCGTCTCGACATCGGTGACAAAGACGGTGTCGTCCGCGTATCCAAGCCCTTCGCTCAAGGGCTTGTCACTGAAGCGCTCCACACTGCCAGCAACGGTATTCGGCGTGCTAGTGGGATCGTTCAGACTCGCGAGCGGCAGCCTGAACAGGCCATCATTGGATGTCGCGGCGAAATACAGCCAACCACCATCGTCGTCGATGGCAAGCCCCGAAATGCCCGGCATTAAAGAGAGGATGCCGCCGAAGAATGTCATGCGTCGGAAGGAATTATCGATGACGTAATCCTGCGATTGCACACCAGCGTGCTGCTCCAGTAATCGTCTCGCAGTGCGCATCTCAGGTCGGTAGCTGATCAGTGCTGGCCGCTTGCGCAACACACTCGTGTCAGCAATCAAAACTGTACCTGTGTCTGGCGTCACCACGATGTCCTGCAGGTAGGAACCGAATGGCGCGATCTCCTGCGCGAAATCATGTTGGTGAAGAATCTCGCCTGTCTCTATATCAAATGCGAGCACACGCGGTTGCCCTCGGCCATGATCTGCGGCATCGACGCACCAGAGCCGGCCCTCGTCGTCGATCGTCAGGCCACTGGCGCTCTGCAGCAATTGCTGCTGGGCAGCCCCATCGGGGAAGGGCATAGCGATGCCATCACGGTAACGCAGTAGTTGATTGCCTTGTGTACGGGACGCAGGGTGAACCGTGAAAAAGACATCGCCGTTTTTGGCGACCGCAACGCTGCCGACGGGCTCTGAGTAGCTGACAACGATCTCAAGCGTTGCACTATCCGCGACCGGCGCCGCGGCGCTCACGCCAGGGAAGGCGCTACCGCCGCCATAGATGAGACGCGCTGCAAGCAGCGGCAATGACAGAATGATTAGAAAGCCCAGAAGTACGCGGGTCATCAGCTCGGGTCCGTGGTCGGATTACGGACATGTAAACGGAGGAATTGATCCACGCAGCGAGCCACGTGCTGCTGTTTCTCAGCATCCTCAATATCGTCCAAATGGCGCATCAGCAGCCGTTTCATATAATGGCCCTCGACGAGGCACAGGAAGTCGCTCGCGGCTTGCTGTGCATGCTCAATGCAGTGCCCTTGCGTCTCGGCGCTCGCGACCAGGAATGCTGCAATGGCGTCCATAGTAGCCTGCGGGCCGGTTTCCCAAAAGCTGGTTGCGAGCTTCGGAAAGGCGGTTGTCTCGCCAATCAGCAGCCGATACATCGACACGACATCAGGATCACACAACAGATCCAGGAAACGACGGCCAGTGGTTGTCAGCACTTGCTCGAGTGGCTCGTCTGCACGGAATGACTTCATGTCGAGGCCGTACAATCGAACCTTGCGCAAAATGCACTCGCGGAACAATTCATCCTTATTGGCAAAATGCGAGTATACGGTCTGCTTGGACACGCCTGCCGCGGAGGCAATTGCATCCATCGACGTGCGCTCATAGCCCACGCTCATGAAGCACCCCGTTGCAGCGCGCATGATCGCTGCATGTTTGCTGTCGCTTTTCGGCCGCCCGACGCGGCTCGCCGTGCCTGCTTTATTTATCAAACTGGACAGTTCCGTTTTAGTAATCTAATATCAAACTATACGGTCTAGTATATCATGTTCCAGGCCCCCATTTTGACCTCTTTCGCCGCTGCTGAGCGAAAGCAAAGCGCCAGAGATAACTGCTATGAAACCTTTGATATCTGTCTTTCAGTGGCTGGCGATAGCCGTTGTTGGCGCAAGTCTCAGTGCTTGTGGCAACGATGGTGTCGAAACCGCCGCGCCGAGCGCTTTGTTGGTCGCGACGTATACCGTGACCGGATCCGATGCACATGCCGTGACCCAGCGGTTCAGCGGCCAGGTTGAGGCTAGCCGCCAGTCATCGCTCGGATTTGAAATTGGCGGTGAGCTCGCACAAGTGCTCGTCGATGAGGGCGCTGAGGTGTCAGCTGGCGAGGTTATTGCGCGCCTCGACCAATCGAGGCTGCAGGCCGCCCAGGCCGAAGCGCAGGCCGCGCTGGAGCAAGCGCAAGCGCAAGCGACGCTGAGTGCCGCGACTTACGAGCGCGTGCGTCAGGCGCGTGAATTCGATGGTGTCTCAACGCAGGAGGTCGATGAGGCGCTGGAGCTGCAACAACGCACGCAGGCGAGCCAGAGTGCGGCCCAGGCCCGACTGGATCGCATCAACGTCGATATCGCGAACGCTGTTATTCGGGCGCCTTATCCAGCGTCGGTCATTGCGCGATTTGCCGATGAAGGCCAGGTGCTCGCCGCTGGCCAGCCGGTGGTGGAAATCCAGGAGGCGGCAGCGCTCGAAGTCCGCCTGGCGGTAACGGGCGATGCGTTGGAATCATTGCGAACCGGCGCGCAGGTGACCTTGCAAATCGACCAGCAGCCTGTCGCCGCGACGGTCACCGCGGTTATCGCCAGGCGCAATCTGCGCACGCGAGCTGTTGAGGTGATCTTGGCGATCGAGGCGGGCGCACCGGCGCGCGTTGGGGATATTGCTGAGCTGCAATTCCAGCGGACCATACAGCAAGCGGGTTACTGGGTGCCGGTCGACGCTCTGGTCGAGGGCAGCGGTGGCGTGTGGAACGTACTCGCCATCACGGATACCGACCTGAGCCTGGGTACACAGGTGATGCGCGATACGGGTGCGACGCATCAGCTCAAGCGACGTCCTGTGGAGTTGTTGCACGAAGAGGCAGACCGCGTATTCGTTCGTGGTGCGCTGCAGGCAGGCGATCAAATCGTCGCTAACGGTGTTCAGCGCGTGGTGCCCGGTCAAGGTGTTCGTGTTGGCCAGCCAGCCGACGCCAGCGTCGAGCTGGCGCAGGAGCCAGCGCCATGAGCCCTCGCACGCCCGTTAGCCCGGTATCCGGCCTCGCCGAGCGGATGCACGCCAACCGCTATCTGTTGTGGCTGTCGATCATTATTGTCCTGATGGCTGGGTATTCCTCGCTAGTGAATCTGCCGCGTATCGAGGACCCGCGCATCACGAACCGTTATCCCAATGTCATTACCGTCTTGCCAGGTGCTTCAGCCGAGCGCGTGGAGGCGTTGGTGACGGAAAAGCTGGAGGAGTCACTGGAGGAGCTGTCAGAGATCAAGAACATCGAATCGAGCTCTCGAAACGGCATTTCGGTGCTGAGTATCGAGCTTGTTGACAGCGTTGGCCCAAACGACAACGAGCAAGTGTTCTCAAAGATTCGCGACCGCATTGACGATGCGATTCCATTGTTGCCAGAAGGGACGCTCGAGCCGGTTTTCGACGACAAGATTGAAGCGGTCGCATTCAGTGTTCTGGTAGCCATGCGTTGGAACCAGCCCGGTGAGCCCCCGATGGGATTGATGTATCGCTTATCTGAAGAGCTGGCGGATCAACTGCGTGCGATTCCCGGTACGGACATCGTGCGTTTTTACGGTGCACCGGAAGAAGAAATCTCCGTTGAGATCGAGCCGGATGTGCTGGCGCAAATGGGCCTGACTGCGACAGATGTGGCAAGGCTTATCCAAGGTGGCGACCCAAAGCTGCCTGCCGGCGCACTACGCAATGACTCTCGCAACCTGTTTCTCGAAGTTGGTGGTGAGCTGGACTCTGTTGCGGCCGTTGCGCAAACGCCGTTAGTCGAAAACGCTGCAGGTGGTGCGATCCGCCTTGGCGACGTTGCCACGGTGACGCGCGGCTGGCAGGACCCTCCCGCGCAAATCGCCTACGCAGATGGCGTGCGCAGCATCTTGCTCGGCGTGCGCACCGAAGCCGACATTCGCCTTGATCGTTGGGCGGTTGTCGCGCGCGAGAGAATCGCAGCCTATGACGCTGAGCTAGGTAGCGGCGTTGAGGCAAAAATCCTGTTTGATCAGAGCGAGTACACTGAGCAGCGATTGGCCAGCCTCGGCGGCAATCTGTTTGCGGGCGCCTTGGTTGTCATGGCAGTCGTGTTTATTGGCATGGGGTGGCAAGCCGCGTTGATTGTGGGTGCCGCGCTGCCGCTGTCAGCATCCATCGCCGTATTCGGTCTGGGGCCTGCAGGTCAACAGATTCATCAGATGAGCATCTTCGGCATGATCGTTGCGATTGGTCTGCTCATTGACGCGGCGATTGTCATGACTGACGAGGTCAAGAAGCACCTGGATGCCGGCAGCGAGCGTGTTGCCGCATTGCGCCATGCCATCGCGCACTTATTCGTACCGTTGCTCGCGTCGACATTAACAACGATTCTCGGATTCATGCCGGTCTTTCTTTTGCCGGGTGCGATCGGCGACTTCGTCGGTCCAATTGCGATATCGGTTGTGATGGCGCTTGCTGCGTCGTTCTTCATGGCTATGACGATTATCCCGGCGCTGGCAGCATTGTTTATCCGCCGCTGCGAGCCAGGCCAGCAACGCCACTGGTGGAGTGACGGGGTCAGCAGCCAGCG
>JBCCCC010000043.1:0-21890 GCA_039033695.1 Pseudomonadota bacterium
CCGAGGTATGCATGCAGAATCTGTTGTTTGTCAGCCATGCGCCATCGGCAAACACGCAGTCAATTGATGCGCGTGTCATGGCCGATCTCGCCGAAGTGGACGATGTCTGTGTCCGCCACCTTTCGAGCCTTGACGCTAGCGCAGATGATGTTTGCTGGTGCGACGGGATCATTATCGGCACCACAGAGAACTTCGGCTCGATTGCCGGGCTGACGAAAGACTTCCTCGAACGTATTTACTACCCGTGCCTGGATGAGACACAGGGTCTGCCGGCCGCAGTCTACATCCGAGCCGGGCTGGACGGTCAGGGTAGTATCCAGGCCATCGATCGCATCACAACGGGCTTGCGCTGGCGGCTGATCCAGCCGCCGAGGGTGCTACACGGCGCATGGTCGGACGCGTTTCCAGGCGAAGCATCAGAGCTTGCCATGACGCTCGCCGTTGGTTTGGCCGCCGGCATCTTTTAGCGCCCATGCACGGGTCGCGTCCATAGCGGGCACCGGCAACTTTACGTAACGCCGTACGCTTGTGCCGCAGAGCTCAAATCTGCAAAACAATTCCCGCGAGGGTGAGATAGCCGCGCTGGTCGTGGCAGACGACATATATACCGGCAATGAGCCGGGGTCTGCCCAGGGAGAAGCACGGTGGTACGCACAACGCCAAATCAGGAATTACCCGGCAATCGACGCGAGGAGCTCGAAGGCTCTGTGGTCATCCTGAGCGCCGTATACGCCGTCTTCTTGTTGGGCGTGATTGCCATGAATATTGGTTGGCTCTAAAGCCGCCACTGGCAGAGCACAGAAAAAGTAGCCAGGGATTGGTTTAAAACAAGAACAGGGTAGCTGCCCTTTTAGGTATATACGTCGTCGAGTCTCGGGAAAACCCCTTCAGCACACGCCTTTTTCGCGGCTCGATGACGTATTTTTTTAGCGAGTAACCCGCTCTGGGCTACACTCGCGGTATGACCTCTCACTCTCAATTACAGTCACTGTACGGCCCACTGGGTGTTACGTCAGCCAGCGACCATGCCCGCAGCATGGGGCAGTTTCTGGACACGCTGCGCGAGAGAGCGCCGCGGCTAGCCGACGCGCTGCTGGCATTGATCGACGACACCGCGGGTTGCGATCTGTGGCGTGCGTTGTTTGCCAGTAAATTCCTGCGCGACGCGGTCGTTGCGGAGCACGAGTTTGCCACCGGGCTGGTGGCTGCGTCATTCGATTCGCCTATACCTAACCCAGTCGATTTGCAGAAGCTGACAGATGAGCTTGGTCCCGAAGCGGGATTGCGCCGATTCCGCCGCCAACGCATGTTGAGCATAGCCTGGCGTGATATTGCGGGACTAGCAACGCTCGACGAGAGTCTGGAAGCTTTGACCCAACTGGCCGACGTCTGTGTTTCGCTGGCATTGCGCGTCGCCCGCGAACACATGATCAAACGTTATGGTCAGTTGCTGGATGCGCAAGGTCAACCCGTTAGTCTTTATGCCATTTGCATGGGCAAGCTTGGCGGCCGAGAGCTCAATTTTTCGTCGGATATCGATATCGTATTTTGCTATTCCCGCGACGGTGCCGCTGACGGTCGCAGAGCGGTCGCGGCCAGCGAGTACTGCTTGCGCGAGGCGCGCCGGGTTATCGCGCTGCTCGACACGCAAACCGAACTCGGTCGAGTGTTCCGCGTCGATACGCGCTTGCGCCCGTTTGGTGAGAGTGGCCCGCTCGCGATCAGTTTCTCGGCACTGGAAACCTACCTGCAGGAGCACGGTCGTGATTGGGAGCGCTATGCGTTCGTCAAGGCACGATTCATTGGCGCCGATGCGAATCAGGATGAGGTCGAGACATTCGAGACGGATGTCATCCAGCCTTTTGTGTACCGACGCTATCTCGATTTCGGCGTTCTGGTCGCGCTGCGTGACATGCAGGATATGATCGCGGCTGAGGTGGCCAGACGCGACCTCGGCCAACATGTCAAGCTTGGCCCGGGAGGCATTCGCGAAGTCGAGTTTATCGCCCAGTCGTGGCAGTTGATTCGCGGCGGGCAGATCGCTTCACTGCGCACCAGGAGTCTCTTCGCGGCACTTGAGGCGATCGTCAAGGCTGACTGTATGCCGGCAGATACGGTAGCCGCTCTTGGGGCTGCATACCGGCATTTGCGGGTCGTCGAAAACCGCTTGCAAATGCTGTCTGATCGACAGACGCACGAGCTTCCTGACGACTCACTGCAACGTGAGGCGCTGCGGATGGCGATGGGCGTGGCCTCGTGGTCTGAACTCATGAAGACGCTGGATGAGCATCGCGCCATGGTTACGGCTACGTTTGCCAACCTGGTATTTGCAGGTCATGACGAGCAGGCCGAGTTGCCGAGCTGGCTCGATCTGTCGGACGAGGCACTGGCGGACGCGCTCGCGCAGCACGTGCCCGGTCGCCACGGCGATTTGTCGAGCGTGCTCTCGGCATTCCGCCAACGTCTGACAACGCTGCCGATGGAGCGAGTGGCGCGCGAGCGTTTGGACACCTTTGTACAAAGGGTGATGCTTCTGGTCGGACAATTCCAGCGACCAGACGAGTTGTTGGCGCGCGTGCTTGATGTGGCTCAGGCGGTCCTACGCCGCAGTGCCTATCTGAGTCTGCTGAACGAGCAACCAACAGCGCTCGACCGTTTGTTGCGCCTGTGCAGCGACAGCCAGTATCTGGCCCGCCAGCTGGCAGAGTTTCCGATGTTACTGGATGAGCTACTGGATGCGCGTTTGTTCGCACAGCCTTTGCAGCGCGAGGCCCTGCGAGAGCAGCTCGATACGTTGCAACAAGAACGTGCGCCGCAAGATGATGAGGCGCGCATGCAATTGTTGGTGCAGTTTGCGCGCGTCGCATGGTTTCGAATCGCAGTCGCCGATTGCAGCGGCTTTTTGCCGATCATGCGTGTCAGCGATCTGTTGAGCGACGTCGCGCAACTCGTGCTGCAACGCGTTTTGGCCATTGCCTGGCAGGACCTGACCCGGCGCCATGGTGCCCCCGAGGGTGCAACGGCATCGCAGCTGGGGTTTGCCATCATCGGCTATGGCAAGCTTGGTGGCATCGAGCTTGGTTACGGCTCTGATCTGGACATCGTGTTCCTGCATGATTATCCGGCTGGCGACACCGACGGCGAGCGGTCAATCGACAACACGGTGTTCGCGGCGAGACTTGCGCGTCGCATCGTTCACTTGCTGAGTGTGCAGACAGGGCAGGGGCATTTGTTCGACGTGGATACGCGCCTTCGACCCAGCGGCCGATCCGGTTTACTCGTATCGAGCGTTGCTGCGTTTGCGCGCTATCAGGCAGACGACGCATGGACATGGGAGCATCAGGCGTTGACCAGAGCGCGGTTTGTCGCGGGCGACGCGGCAACGGGCCAGCGCTTTACTGACGTGCGCAGCAGAACCATTACTGAATGCATTCGGCGCGATTCTCTGGCCGAGGAAGTGGTTCGTATGCGGGCCCGCATGCGCGCCGCGCTGTCGTCAGCCGAGCCCGACCAGTTTGATTTAAAGCAAGATGCGGGTGGCATCGCGGATCTTGAGTTTCTAGTGCAGTATCTGATTCTGCAGCATGCCGAGACGCACGCGGTTTTGGCGAGCTGTACGGATAACATTCGCCAGCTTGACAGCCTTGCAGCATGCGAGGTGTTGGCAGCGGATACTGCGATTGCGCTGCAGGAGATCTATCGTGAGTATCGGCAGGCGGCCCACCGCCAAGCACTGAACGGTCGCCCAGCCGTCGTGCCAGAACCTGGTTTTGTGGAACAGCGTCGCGTGGTGCAGCGGATTTGGGGGGCGATATTCGACGGCGTGGACGCGGATATCCCGACCGAGCACTAGCGCTGCGAGGTATACTGTCGGCTGAGCAACGAGATCGGAGCAATTGCAGTTGGAAACTCCCGTTATAGATCGGCGACTGGACCGCGCCAACGCACAGAACGAGTACGAAGTGACATCCGCTGACCTGCCGTTGTCATGCCCAATGCCGGATATGTATTTATGGAATTCCCATCCCCGAGTCTATGTGCCGGTAGAGGCGACCGGCGAGGCCAAATGCCCGTACTGCGGGGCAAGATTTGTGCTGCGCGATAATGACTGACAATCGCGAGGCAGAAGGGAGCCCGCAACCGTGATTATCGTTACCGGCGGGGCCGGCTTTATTGGCTCAAACCTGGTTGCGGCGCTTAATCGACAGACGGCCGAGTCGGTAATGGTCGTCGATGACCTGACTGATGGTCACAAGTTTTCAAACCTTGCCGACCTTGATGTCGCTGACTACCTCGATAAAGGCGATTTTCTGACCCGAGTCGGTGGCGGTCAGGACTTCGGTGCCGTCAGCGCGGTCTTCCATCAAGGTGCTTGTTCGACCACTACGGAGTGGGATGGGCGCTACATGCTGGCCAACAATTTCGAGTACTCGAAACAACTGCTGTGGTTTTGCGAGCGCCACAACGTACCGTTCATCTACGCATCATCAGCGGCAGTCTACGGCGCCAGCCAGCAGTTCGCCGAGCAACCGTCGAATGAGCGGCCGCTGAATGTTTATGGGTATTCGAAGCTGCTATTCGATCAATACTATCGGCGTCATGCTACGTCACTGTCGACGCAGGTGGCCGGGCTACGATACTTCAATGTGTATGGCCCCCGTGAACAACATAAAGGCAGCATGGCCAGCGTTGCATTTCACTTTGGTAATCAGTTACGCGATAGCGGTCATGTAAAACTTTTCGAAGGTAGCGATGGCTATGCGGACGGCGAGCAGCAACGCGACTTCGTGTACGTTGAAGACGTGGTCGCCGTGAATCTCTGGCTATTCCAGCATCCCAACGTTCGTGGTGTGTTCAACTGCGGCACCGGCAACGCTCAAACGTTCAATGATGTCGCGCGCGCGGTCATTGATGCGCACGGTAGCGGTCAGATTGACTACATTCCGTTTCCGGAACATTTGCGCGGTGCCTATCAAAGCTTCACCGAAGCCGATCTGCGTCAGTTGCGTGCGGCAGGCTATGATGGCGAGTTTCGCGATGTGGCCGCCGGCGTTGCGGATTACGTCGAGCAAATCGCGCAGACGTGAGCAGCGCGCCCATCCTGGTAGTCGGGCCTTCTTGGGTCGGCGACATGATCATGGCGCAGTCGTTATTCAAGCTGCTTGCCGACAGGTTTCCCGACACCCCGATTGATGTGATTGCACCCGGCTGGTCGTTACCCGTGCTGGAACGCATGCCAGAGGTTAGAAACGGCATTGCGTTAGCCGTTGGTCATGGCGAGCTCGGTATTGCCGCGCGGCGCAAGCTGGGTCGCCAATTGCGTGGGAATAATTATCGACAAGCCATTGTGTTGCCACGCTCGGCTAAGGCGGCGCTGGTGCCATGGCACGCGCGCATCCGGCAACGGACTGGTTTCAAAGGCGAGTTTCGCTTCGGGTTGATCAACGATATGCGCGCCTTTGATCCGTCAGTGCTGGACCAGACAGTTAAACGTTATGTGGCGTTAGGCCTCGCGAATGGCCAGCCATTGCCAAACGCGCTGCCCCATCCGTTGTTGCACGTCGATCGTGACGCACAGCGCGATGCGCTGGAGCGTCTGTCGCTTGGTCTCGCCAAGCCTGTCGTTGCCCTGTTACCGGGCGCCGAGTATGGCCCCGCAAAATGCTGGCCGTTGGCGCATTTCGCGTCATTGTCGTCACAGCTCAAGGCCGCTGGTGCCGATGTCTGGGTCATTGGTGGTCCCAAAGATGCCGACGCTGGCGATACCATTGTGCGCCTATCGGCGGGCGCGGCGGTCAATCTGTGCGGCAAGACTGCGCTGACGGACGCGATCGATTTGCTCGCGGTGTGCAGGGCCGTCGTCACCAACGACTCAGGACTCATGCACATGGCTGCGGCCGTTGGCACGCCAGTTGTCGCTCTGTATGGCTCGACCAGCCCGGCATTTACGCCACCACTTACCGCCAACGCGACGATTCATGACCTCGAGCTTTCCTGTAGTCCTTGCTTCAAGCGCGAGTGTCCGCTTGGGCATCTCAATTGCTTGCAACAGATACTGCCAGAGCAGGTTTGTGCCAGCGTCTCGCCGCTACTGTGATGCGCTATGCGAGCAATTGATCGACGCGGGAGATCACGCGTTCTGTCGCAATGATGGTCATGGCATCCGGATGGCGTACGCGTTGTCCCCATCGCACTTCGCTGACCGATTTTTTTAAGTACTTCTTTACGGCTTCGGGATAGGCATTAACGGTCGTATCCGTGCTAAGCAGCGGGCCGGTGCGCCCTGGATTCGACGTTGCGTAGAGGCCGATTACCGGCGTGCCGACAGCCGTTGCAATATGTGCCGGCCCCGAATCCGGGCAGATCACGACACTGGCGCGGTCGATCAGTGCGGCCAGTTCTTTGAGTGATGTTCGCCCGACCAGGTTGTGCACGCCGGCAGGTCCGTCGTTGGCAATCTGCGTTGCATAGTCGGCTTCGACATCACTGTTCCCCCCGGTCAGCACGATCGTTGCACCATACCGCTCTGCCGCATGGCGGGCGACCGCTGCGTAGCGCTCTGCCGGCCAATTGCGAAAATTGCGTGCGCGCTCACTTGAACACGGGCTGATTAGGACCGTTGGGTTTTCAGCGCTCATGACGCTCTCGGCGAACTCATAATGCGCGGGTTCGAGAGGCAGATTCCAGCGCATTTCTCGCTGCATCACGCCCAGTTTTTCCGCGAACCCAAACATGCCATCGATGACGTGTGGATTGAGCTGGGAGTTTATGCGTTCGCCGCTGAACAGCCATTGCAGGTCGCGTGCGCGCGACTTGTCGAAGCCGATCTTGCGCTGTGCGCGAATCAGGCGGCTGACCAGATTGGCTCGCCAGGACGCATGCAGGTTCAGTAGTACATCGAACTGGCGCCCATCGAGCTTGCTCGCCAAGTCGCGATGCGCTTTTCGGCCCTGTCGCTTGTCAAATTCGATAAGCTCAACGCCCTCCAGGCCGCGCATTAGCCCGGCTTCGGTCTTGCCAATGATCCAGGTGAGGCGTGCACTGGGCATATGGGTTTGCAAGGTGCGCACGACGGCCAGCGCATGGCAACAATCGCCAATCGCGGACAAGCGTAATACGCAGATGCTATCGGGTGGCTTCAATCATCGGGCCTATACGAAGTCGGTTGTTTAGGATACTAACGCCCGCTGTCACAAACACGAAGCGGATTCGACAATCGCAGTCGAGGCAGCGGACTGTCTGGCAGAGCGGCAACTGTTCGAGGCTGCGCGGAGCGGTTCCTGCGTGATACCGTCACGGACTGCGCGCAGTGTTTATGCCGCAGGCGATTGGAGTACGTGAACCGAATGCTTCACAACAGCAAAATTCTGGTATCGGACGCGGTGTACGACAACCCGCCCGCGTACTTGTTTGACGCCGCTGATTGGCCGACGGATGCGGGTAGCGCGACGGCAGGGCGCGGCAATACCTTCTTTGTCGGCGACGCAGCCGGTGATTTCGTCTTGCGTCACTACCATCGCGGCGGATTGGTGGCCAAGCTATCAACAGATCGCTATTTTGCGCTGGGCGCAGGGCATAGCCGCAGTTTTCGAGAGTGGCGTCTGCTGAAGCATCTGTACACAAACGGCCTGCCCGTGCCGGAGCCTGTTGCAGCGCGCTATGTACGCAGCGGCATAACTTACCGGGCCGACCTGCTCACGCGACGCATCCCGAATGCGCAGACATTAGCTGAGCTACTGGCGTACACAGCGCTGACGCCAGCTGCATGGCGTGCGTTGGGCGCCACCTTGCGCGCGTTCCATGACAAGGGCGTCTGGCATGCCGATTTGAACGCTCACAACATCATGCGTGATCGTGAGGACGCCTGGTATCTGATCGATTTTGACCGCGGTCGAATCCGCGCTGGGGTTGGCTGGAAGCCATCGAATCTTGCCCGACTGCAGCGTTCGCTATTGAAGATCACGGGCAATGCCGGGGCCGCGAATTTTGACGATGCGGCCTGGGGTGAATTGATGGCTGGCTACGAGACGTCCTCGGCGCGCAGCTCCGCGTAAGCGTCTGGCAATGTGTCGGGGCGTCCCTTGAACTTGCGGTGCACCCAGTAGTATTGCGCGGGCGAGCGCTGTATCTGGGCTTCGAACATTTCGGTGATGCGCTGCGTGTCAGCTGCGGCATCATCGCCGGGGAAGTCGGCCAATGGCCCGATGACGGCAATGTCGTAGCCAGATAAGTCAGCTCTGCGGTGCGGGAAGAAACCGATCACTTGTGCTTTGCCGAGACGCGCCAGTGAACTGGTCGCGGTATTTGTCATTGCGGGCACGCCGAAGAATGGCAGCAGTTCAGATTGCTTGCGACGATAGCTCTGATCGGGCGCATACCAAACGGGTATGCCGGCGCGCAGACTTCTGACCATCTGTTTGATATTGCTTTTCTCGATCGTGGATCGCCCAGACTGTTCGCGGCCGCGCCGGATGAGCTCATTGGTGAGCGGGTTATTGTCCTGGCGGTATACCGCGTCAAAACTGATGCCGAGCGCCTTGAGCGCGCTACCACCGACTTCCAGCGCGCCGAAGTGTGCGGTTAGCAGAATGACGCTGCCAGGTACGGCGCGTTGCAGTGTCTCAATGCCCTCGAACCGCACGCGCCCATCGAAACGGCTCGGACGATAGTAGGCCATGGCCATCTCAAACAGACTGATACCGAGATTTTCGAAATGCGCGTTGAGCAAACGACCGCGTTGCGCATCACTTTGTTCGGGAAAGCACAGTCTTAGATTGCGGCTGGCAATGCGGCGGCGTGATCGCAGTATGCGACGGGCGAGCCGCCCCAACAGCCTGCCGGCCCGCATTTGCAGCCCGAACGGTGTGAGGCTGACCACGCGCAAGAGCCCAAAGCCGGCCCACACCAACCAGTATCGTGGACCGGCGTAGCGCCAGAGTGATTGCCGTTGCGCATTCATGTAACCGCCGCTCGCGACTTGAATCGACGATGGATCCAATAGTATTGAGCTGGTGCTTTAGCCACATGGCGCTCGACGATGCGATTCAGCTGCTCAGCATCGGCGACAGGGTCACCGCCCAAGCCGGTGACAGGCGGCTCGACCTGCAATAGAAATCGGCCGTTGGGCTGGCGGATGCAAGACACAGGCAATACGCTCGCATCATACCGCCCGGCGAGCCGGCTCACCGTCGTATTGGTCGCAGCGGGAACGCCAAAGAATGGCGCCTCGACGCTGCTCTGCGTCGTATCTGCCTGGTCGACGGCAACCCATAGGGTGTGCTTGTCCTTCAGGCGTGCCAGCAACGCTTTCGGATTGTGTTTGTCGATCAGTACGTCAGCGCAACGCCGGCGTCCAACGCGCATGATGGCATCAACAAGCGGGTTGCCGAGTGGCCGGTGCAGCGCGTCCATTCGGCCATACAGATTGATGCCACGCCCAACCATGTCGATGGTCGTGAAGTGCCCGGAAACCAGGAAGGTGGGCGCTGGTGCGTCAGCCGCTGGCAGATGCTCCAGTCCAGAGATGTCCAACAGGCGCGAGATACGTCTATCCGATGCCCACCAGGCCATACCGATTTGCAGTAGCCCAATACCCAACTCAGTAAAGTGCGCCCGCAGCAGGTATTCGCGCTCCTCGCGCGATAGACGAGGGTAGGCCAATGCGAGATTGCTTGCGGCAATCTCGCGCCGACGACTGGCGATATGCCTGGCCAGCGTGCCTACGGCCCGCCCGAACATGCGCTGCACGGACCATGGCAGCAGTACGACAACGCGCTGCAGCCCGAACAAGCACCAGATTGGCCAGTAGCGGGGCGCAAGGAACTCACGCTTCATGAACTCTATGGGCATCCGCCAGTCCAATTAATTCGAATAACCTGTCAGGATCGCGATAGTGTATCGTGCTGTCCGGTTTGTGGCCTATTGAAAAACACGGGCAAGGCCATAAATCTCTAATTCTGAACCGTATTTGACGACTTGCGGAGGCTAAGCCGGCTATGAAACGCATTGCATTGTTCCTGATGACCAACGTGGCCATTCTTGTGGTCATCAGTGTCGTATTCCGCCTGTTGGGCTTCGAGGGCTACTTCCAGGCGAATGGCGACATCGATATGACCGCTTTGCTGGTGTTCTCAGCAATCATCGGTTTTGCGGGTTCGTTTATTTCACTGCTGCTATCAAAATGGATGGCATTGCGCAGCACCGGCGCCCAGGTGATCAAGCAACCGCGTAACGAAACGGAGAGCTGGTTGCTGGCAACGGTTCAACGCCAGGCACAAATGGCTGGCATTGGTATGCCGGATGTGGCGGTCTACGACTCGCCGGAAGTGAACGCGTTCGCTACGGGCGCCAATAAGAATAAGGCGCTGGTTGCGGTCAGTACTGGCCTGATGCAGTCGATGACGCGCGATGAGGTTGAAGCTGTCCTAGCGCACGAGGTCTCTCACGTTGCCAACGGCGACATGGTTACGCTGACGCTGATTCAGGGTGTTGTGAATACGTTTGTCGTGTTCCTGTCACGCATCGTCGGGCAGTTTGTAGATAGAGTCGTGTTTCGCAATGAGGGCGGCCCTGGTATTGGCTACTTTCTGTCATCAATCGTTGCACAGATCGTGTTCGGCATACTGGCGAGCGTGATTGTCAGCTGGTTCTCGCGCCAGCGCGAATTCCGCGCCGATGCGGGTGGTGCCAAGCTGTCCAGCAACGCGAAGATGGCGGCTGCTTTGCGTCGGCTGCAGTCACAGCATGGTCAATCCGACCTGCCGAAGGAAATGGCGGCATCGGGTATCTCGGGTTTCACCGCTGACGGCTTCAAGCGGCTGTTCATGACGCATCCGCCGTTGGCCGAGCGTATCGAAGCGTTGGAGCGGCCCGTACTGCGCTAAGCGCAATCGGCGCTATTCGGACTTGTCTTCAGCGATGTCGTCCGGCACCGGCATGGGGATGGCGTCGCCTTCGTCCAACGATTCTCGGCGGATGCCCAGGTGAAAGGCAGCAAACCCAGGCATGACGACCTGGTTACGCGCCATGCCGATAATGCGCCCGGACATTGGAGCGTAGATGCCAACGGTTTCATTGGTGATCGGGTCAGTGACCCTGCCCAATAGCTCGCCCTCTTCAACCGCGCTGCCAAGCTCTACGCTGGCGATCAGAATGCCGCCGCGATCTGCGCGCACCCATGATGATCGAAAGTAAGTCTCTTCGCGCTCGGTCCATGGTCTTTCAGAAGGCACCATATTGAGCGTGTCCAGCAGTGTCTCCAGGCCGCGCACACCATGCGTCACTTCCGCCGGTTCAAGGCGGCTGGGGCCACCAGCTTCCAGGGTCACGGTCGGTACGCCTGCGAGCGTTGCTGCATAGCGCAGCGTGCCCGTACCCGGCTGGCTATTGACGATAACCGTGGCCCCGAAACCATTGGCTAGCGCAGCGACCCCTGGATCGCTCAGATCTGCGCGCAACTGCGGCAGGTTGGTGCGTTCGAACGAACCTGTGTGCAGGTCAACCAATGCATCGCAATGCATCACAATATTGTTAAAAAACGAGCTGGCAATTCGTGACGCTGCCGAGCCTCCGGTACTCCCGGGGAAGAACCGATTTAGGTCACGGCGATCCGGCAGGTAGCGACTACCGCGCCGGAATCCCTGAATATTCACAATAGGCACGCCGATGACCGTGCCAGACAACGAGCTTGGCTGCAGCCCATGCAGCACGCGGCGAACAATCTCTATTCCGTTGAGCTCATCACCATGGACCGCCGCTGTCAGGCACAGCACGGGCCCCGGCTGGGCCCCATGAACCACCAGGACGGGCGTGTCGACCGGTAGTCCTTCAAACAGCTGGGTTGCCGCCCAGCTCAACTGCCGATAGCTGCCCGGCGGAATGCGTTCTCCCAGCAGCGATAATGGGTCTGCTTCGAGTGTGCGCGGCTGCAAGAATGCGGTGCTCGGCGTCGCCTGGATCTCGGAAACTTCTGTTTCCGTATCCTCGATTGGCGATTCGTTCGCAGAGATGGGAAGGGCTGCAAACAACAGCACCAGACTGGTGGTCAGCAACGCGACGCGCATAATGTCCAGATCCAAGCAACTTGATATAGCGGCACAGGATTTTGCGCCGGAAAGCTAACTTAACATAGTACAATATAGGTGCAAGTACCTGTTTTTTCTGTGAGCAGCGTCAAAAAAACGCTTCTGGAGCCCTCGTGAGCCGGTCGATCCTCATCCTGATGCTGACCAGTGCCGCCTTTGCGGTCTTTGCCTGGCTCACCGTGATTGCCAATCCCAGCGGCGACTACCTGCTACGCAATGTGTTGCCCGGTCTGATTGCCTGGTCCGTTTTGATCTATATTCTTCGCAGACACCCGGCAGACCAGCGATGGTGGCTCGGCTGGGTGGGGTACTGTGTGCCAGCGATCGGTTTGTCCGCTTACCTGCATTTGTCGTTTCTGTTGGATTGGGGCGAGCTCTCTACGCGCGCGGTGACGCCAGCCTTGTTGTTTCGTTTCTTGCCGTTCTATGTGTTCTTCGCTGGCGGTATCGGTTTTTCGATTGGTTGGATTGTCGGGCGCGCGATGCGTCGCCAGTGAGCGCTTAGTTGTATTGCTGGCGCAAGGTTTATTACCATGGGCGCAGGCCGTGGACGGGTGGTCCCGCGCCGCTTGCAATTGTTTAGGAGAGGACGGATGACGAAGTTGAGCGACATTGAGGGGATCGGCCCAACCTACGCTGCGAAATTGACCGCAGCTGGCTGCCGCAGTCAGGAGCATCTGCTCGAGATTGGTGGTACTAAAGCCGGGCGCAAGAAAGTTGCCGCAGATTCGGGTTGTACCGAGAAGCAGATCCTGGAATGGGTCAATCGCGCTGATCTTTGCCGCATCAAGGGTGTGGGCAGCGAATACTCAGACTTGCTGGAGTGCGCTGGCGTGGATTCCGTTCCTGAGCTTGCAAACCGCAACGCGGAAAACCTGCAGGCGAAAATGAAGGAACTCAACGACGCCAAGAAGCTCGTTCGTTCAGTCCCTTCGGCTAAACAAGTGACCGATTGGGTCGCTCAGGCCAAGAAACTGCCGCGTGCTGTTCACCACTAGAAACATCTTGCGCATCCCTGGCTCAGCCGAGTCAGTGCAATGGGCCGGGCGCTTGTCGTCCGGCCTTTTGTTATCAAAGCGCGCGCGCGTCTGCAGCATTATCTTCGCAACGTTAGTGATGATGGCCTCGCTGGTGTCGGCCACCACGCAGGCAAGTGACGCCTTGCCCACGGCAGACCTTGTGGTCGTGAACAAATCCGAGCGCTGGCTCAGACTCTATCGCGATGACGAGATCCTGCGCGAGTTTCCAATCGCACTGGGTGCCGAGCCGAAAGGCGATAAGGAGCAGGAAGGCGACAACCGCACACCCGAGGGGCGCTATCTACTCGACATGCGCAATACGCAGAGTAGTTTCTTTCTGTCGATCAGGGTCTCATATCCATCGCCGGGCGATGTGCGTGAAGCGCGCAGCAAAGGTGTGGCGCCCGGTGGCCAAATCATGATTCATGGCCAGCCCAATGAGCCCACCTATTCGCCGGGCTACTACGCCAGCACAGATTGGACCAACGGCTGCATTGCCGTATCCAATGCGGCAATGATCGATATCTGGCTCATGACGGAGTCGATGACGCCGATCGAAATCCTGCCCTGACGCCTATCATCAAAGGACGCCCATCTTGGATATAGAAGTTTCACCGGAAGGCTCTCTGGAGGTTCTCTCGCAGCTGGAGGTCAATGCGCTACGTAATGAAGGTGAGGGTGGGTTGTATCCACTGCTGCGCCGTTGCGCGCTGGCGGTATTGACCAGCGGATCGATGACAGATGATGCCGGTGAGTTATTGGCTACCTACCCCGACTTCGATATCACGATCCTGCAGGTTGATCGCGGCGTGCGCTTGCGGCTTACCAGTGCGCCGGATCGCGCATTTGTTGATGGCCAGATGATCCGCGGCACGCGCGAATTGCTGTTTGCCGTATTGCGCGACATCGTTTTCTTTCATTCCGAGTTTTCCGGTGCTGGGACCTTTGATCTTGGTCGCCCGGACCACCTGACCAATGTCGTCTTTCATATTCTGCGTCATGCCGGCGTCGTGACCGCGCGAAGCGAAGTAGACGTCGTTGTCTGTTGGGGCGGGCATGCGATTAATCGGCAAGAATATGAGTACACGAAACAGGTCGGCTACGAGCTCGGTTTGCGCGGTCTGCAGATTTGTACGGGTTGCGGACCAGGCGCAATGAAAGGGCCAATGAAGGGCGCGACCATCGGCCATTCCAAGCAACGCATTCGCAATGGCCGCTATATCGGCATTTCCGAGCCTGGCATTATTGCCGCTGAGTCACCTAACCCGATTGTTAACGAGTTAGTGATCATGCCCGACATGGAGAAACGCCTGGAGGCGTTTGTTCGAACCGGCCATGGCATCATCGTGTTTCCTGGCGGGGTGGGCACGGCCGAAGAAATCTTGTACCTGCTCGGCATCTTGATGCATCCGGACAACCGCGGGCGCGAGTTTCCGCTGGTGTTCACGGGTCCCGCGGATAGCGCGGCCTACTTTGAGAAGATTGATCAATTTATCGCCAATACGCTGGGCGACGAAGCGACACGTCGTTACAAGATTGTGATTGATGACCCGCAACGTGTGGCCGTATTGATGCAGGATGGGCTTGATCGCGTGGAAATGCGCCGACGCCGAGATGGCGACGCGTTCTACTTTAATTGGCGGTTGACCATTGACCCGGCGTTTCAGCAGCCGTTTGAGACAACGCATGCGTCAATGGCGGCATTGGATTTATCCGAATCACTGCCGGGGCATGAGTTGGCCGCCAATCTACGACGCGCGTTCTCGGGTATCGTGGCCGGAAACATTCGCGAACAGACAGTGGAATTGGTGAAGCGCGACGGCCCATTCGAACTGCGTGGTTCGGAGCGCGTCGCGAAGTTACTCGATGGTTTGCTGCGAAGTTTCGTGGCGCAGAACCGCATGAAGATTTTTGGTAACTACAAGCCTTGTTTCCGAGTCGTTGCTGGTCGTTAGTCGAATATTGTGGCGTCTATTTTCCGTAATCATGGATTACGTCAAACGGCCTTGCTGAAGCCCTTGTATCACAAGGGTTTTGCATTCTCAGACGTTGTGAAACAGTTCCTCGTCAATTGTCCGATTGGGGCGTAACCTCGTACTCAATTAGATCTGAGTGCGAGGGCTGAAACGTGCACGACGAAAAACCATTTGATTGGCCAGGCCAACCGCGAACCACGACTGATGCCGATACCTCGGATCACGAGTCGGTCAAGGGAACCGACGTGTTTCGCAGCTGGCTGAATCGTACGCCGACATCGCGCCGCAGGGCATCGTTCGATCCGGCGATCTATACCTGGAAGGGCTACCGTCAGTGGAAAGACGGTGTCGATAAGCAGTGGATCGAGAGCGAAGACTAGCAGGCGCTGGTCGCACGTGAAATCTCCGACAGAGTGACGACAGGTTTTGACAATCACAATGCAAGACAAACACGAACAGTCGCTGCCAGCGACAACATTCAAGAACCCGCAAACCCGCGAGCGTTGGGAATGGGTTCAACAAGCTATCAGTTTTGCCGAGCACGACTCACAGCGTGAGCTCGAGTGCCGAGCGGACGATCCGGTGCGCTCTGCACCTTCGCCGTTTATGGAATAGGGGCTACGCACATGGAAGTGACAATGCAATGGTGGGACACAGCAGACGACTGGTGGTACGCACTGCAACTTCATCTGGATGGTACTGGCCGAGTCGCGGCGGGCGCAGCCCGACTGGCGATTCTGGTGGCCGCCGCACTGGCCTTGATTTAGCCGAAGCCTTGACAATCGCTTGAAATCCGGGGCATCGCCCCCAGTTACCCACTTCGAACACGTTCCGGAGTTAGGGTGACATGTCAGAATCCTCAAACAGCAAGACCTTCGCCTTTCAGGCAGAGGTGAAGCAGCTGCTTCACCTGATGATTCATTCCTTGTACAGCAACAAGGAGATTTTCCTCCGCGAGCTAGTCTCGAACGCGTCTGACGCGCTGGACAAGCTGCGCTTTGAGGCTATTGCCAGTCCCGAACTGCTAGAGGACGACCCGCAGCTAGGTATCGATCTGGCATTTGATGCGGACGCGAACACGCTGACGATTACCGACAATGGCATTGGTATGAGCCGTGATGAGGCTTCCGAGAACCTGGGCACAATCGCTCGCTCCGGAACAGCCGAGTTCCTCGGCAAACTCAGCGGCGATGCCCGCAGCGATGCTCAACTCATTGGCCAGTTCGGCGTCGGCTTCTATGCGTCGTTTATCGTTGCCGAGAAGGTGGTTGTTGAGACCCGTCGTGCTGGCGCGGATGCCGAGAATGGCGTGCGCTGGACATCGGCCGGTGATGGCGAGTACACGCTCGAAGACGTTGACCGCGCCGCACGTGGTACGAGCATTACGCTGCACCTGAAGCCCGAAGAAAAGGAGTTTACCGAGCGATTCCGTCTGTCCAGTCTGATTAAGCGCTATTCTGATCACATCGCGTTTCCGGTCCGCATGCCCGCCGCTGAGGAAGGCGGCGATCCCGAGACGATCAACAGTGCGACAGCGTTGTGGACGAGATCGCGCAGTGAAGTCAGCGAGGACGAGTACAAGGAGTTCTATCGGCATTTGTCGCATGACTTCGAGGAGCCGCTCGCCTGGAGCCATAACCGCGTCGAAGGCAAGCGTGAGTACACCAGCCTGATCTATCTGCCTGCGAAACCCCCATTTGATCTATGGAATCGCGAGGCGCCACGCGGGCTTAAACTTTATGTGCAACGTGTTTTTATCATGGACGACGCCGAGCAGTTCCTGCCGCTGTACTTGAGATTCGTCCGCGGCGTGATCGACTCAAGCGACCTGCCACTAAATGTCAGCCGCGAGCTGCTGCAATCTCATCCGTCATTGGATGCTATGCGCGGTGCTCTGACCAAGCGTGTGCTTGGCATGCTGCAAAAAATGTCTAGCGATGAGCCGGAAAAGTATCAGTCGTTCTGGGATGAGTTTGGTGAGGTCCTGAAAGAAGGTCTGGCTGAGGATCATGCCAACGCCGACAAGCTGAAGGAACTGCTGCGCTTTACCAGCACGCATGACAGTACCGCGATCAATCAACAAACGCTGGCTGGCTATGTTGAGCGCATGGTCGAGGGACAAGACACCATCTACTACCTCACGGCGGAGTCTCTAGCCGCGGCCAAGTCCAGCCCGCACCTTGAGGTATTCGCCAAGCGCGGGATCGAAGTGTTGCTGCTCACGGACCGCCTGGACGAGTGGATGATCAGCTACCTGACCGACTTTGATGGCAAGCAGCTGCAGGATGTGCGGCGCGATGGTCTGCAATTGCCTGGAGATGATTCAGAGCAAGACGAAGACGCGGATTCCGCTGCAGAAAAGCCAGAACTGCTGGAGAAGCTGAAGGCGCAATTGGGCGATCGGGTTGCCGATGTTCGCGAAAGCGAGCGATTGGTGGAGTCACCAGCATGCCTGGTTGTCGCCGGCGATGATCTCGGCGTACAAATGCGCCGTATGCTCGAGGCGGCTGGCCAGCAAGTTCCGGATAGCAAACCGACGTTGGAGATCAATCTTGATCATCCGTTGGTACAACGCCTCGCGGATGCGGGTGATGACGGCGATCGCTTCGATGATCTTGCTTGGGTCATCTTCGGCCAGGCAGAGATTGCGCAAGGCGAGCTTCCCGAGGACCCGGGCACCTATGTGAGCCGGTTGAATCGCTTATTGGTAGAGCTATCCGCCGCTTGAGCTTCGTCGCATGTGTGGCGCCACGAGTCGGCGTTCCAGCGCATCGAAACCCAGGTCGGTGATGATTGCGAGCAAAGCCGCGGGTATGGCCCCTTGCAGGATGAGACTGCTGTCATTGAGTGCCAACCCGGTCACGATTGGCTGACCCAAGCCACCGGCGCCAATGAACGCTGCCAGTGTGGCCGTGCCAATACTGATGACTGCGGCCGTACGCAAGCCCGCAATGATATGTGGCATCGCCAATGGCAGCAGCACGTGGCGGCGCAGCTCCTGACGGTTCATACCAAGCGCCGTCGCGACCGTGATGTGCACATTGTCAATGGCATTGATTGCGGTCAGTGTCGCGCGCACGACAGGTAACAGCGCGTACAAGAACAACGCGACGATCGCCGGCAGCACGCCAATGCCGAGCAGTGGGATCATTAGCGCCAACAAGGCAATCGAAGGAATCGTTTGCATTAGACCGCAGACGTATAGCAGCGCTGCCGAGGCACGACGATGCGGCTGCACGAGAAAGGCCAGCGCAATGCCCGCCAGCGCGGCTGCGAACAGGGCGGCGCCAGTCAATTGCAGGTGCCGCCATGTGTTTGCGATCAACTGCTTGACGAGCGTACTGTCATGCGAGGCAGCGCGGTCGCTGACTAAACCCTCCGCCCGCAAGAAATCACGGGCAATGCTCGCCGTATTGTCGCCGTCAATCGCTGCGCGTGCGTTGAGCGCCTGCATTTGTTCCTCGTTAATCCGCCCGGCAAGGTCCGCCAGATAGCTGGCAACTTGTGGTGGCAGGTCGTCGCGCGCTAACCAGAGCGCGTCGTAGCGTGGGAAGAACGCAAGGTCGTCCTCGAGCAGCGTCAACGCGGCTGTCGATAACTCGCCATCGGTCGAGTAAGCATCCGTCACGTCTATGCGCCCGTTCGCAAGCGCCTGGTAGGCCAGCCCGTGCTCGATACCCGAGTTGGGCAGCGCGAGGCCATAATGCGCGGCTAGCGCAGGCCAGCCGTCATTGCGCGCGCGAAACTCATGACTCAGTGCGATATTCAAGCCGCGCTTGCCGGCAAGATCCGAAATGCGCGATACGTTGAGCTCGTCTGCAAGCGCTGTTCGCATTGCCAGTACGTAGGTATTGTTGAAGCCGAGCGGCGCAACTGGCTGCAGCTCGAGCGCAAGCAATTGCTCGGCAAGCGGCGCACCGCTGGCGCTCTGCAGGATCACTTCCTGGATGGTGCCAGAATACTCCGGATAGAAGTCGACCTCGCCCGCTTGCAGTGCCTCGAAACAGACTTTCGTACCGCCCAGGCCAAACTGACGTCGGACCGCCACGCCCCGATACTCGAGGTACTGCGCGGCGATCTCCGCAAGGATGTAGTTCTCCGTGAAGTTCTTGCTCGCAATGCCGATGACGCGCCCCTCGTCGCTGGGATGGGCGCTCGAGCAAATCGCTAGCGACGCGATGAGAATCACGTATCGGGCACATCGGTTCATCGAAACGCCTCGATCAGTCGCGCTGCGTAATCATCACGGGGGTCATCAAGCACCTCATCTCTAGGCCCTTGCCTGACAACGCGGCCGCGGTGAAGAATGACCAGCCAGTCGGCCAACCGGGCCGCCTCGTCCAAGTCATGCGTCACCAACAGGCAGCTATTGATTTGTTCGCCTCGCATCCCCACAAAGTGATCATGGGTCTGACGACGGGTTATCGCATCGAGGCCCGAGAACGCCTCATCCAGCAACAGCAAGTCCGGATTCAGCGCCAGCGCGCGGCATAAACCCGCACGCTGCTGCTGGCCTCCGGACATCTGTGTCGGGAACCGGTCTATGGCTTTTGGTGCGAGCTGCATCAGCGCGATCAGCTCGTCGGTGCGCGCGTCGATGCGATCAGGTTGCCAGCCAGCGAGGCGCATCGGTAGCGCGATGTTGTCACGCACTGACAGGTGCGGAAACAGGCCAATCTCCTGCAGTGCATAACCTGTACTAAAGCGCAGCGCTCGCAGGTCGTGTGCGGCAATGGGTCTTCCATCGCGCAACACCTCGCCTGCACTGGGTTGACGAAGACCATTGAGCAGTTTGAGCAGGGTTGACTTGCCGCTACCACTGGCGCCGATGATTGCGACCGTGGTGGCTTGCGGGATGCGCAGATCGATGTCGGACAAAATACGTGTGCCGCCGAGTTCGACGCAAACTTGACGGATCTCGGCGGTCGGTGTCGATGTTTGCATGTATCGGCGCAGTCCGGGTCAGCTGAGTTGCAGTGTTACCGACGAGAATGTCGCATGCAAGCTGCCGCCACTGCGAGGAAAAACAGGATCACGTACAATAGCCCGACCGTTGGAGGTTCAATATGTCTGCAAATTCAAAGCCGAAAGACCTGGTTGGTATGCCGCCCGAGGCGCTGGCAGAGCGTATCGAGCAGCTGACCCCAGAGCAACGCGCCGTGACCCAGGAGGGCGGTACTGAGCGAGCGTTTACTGGCCGCTATGTCGATCACAAGGATGATGGCAGCTACCACTGTGTTGTTTGCGATACGCCGCTGTTCAGCTCGACGCATAAGTACGATTCGGGCTCGGGTTGGCCGAGTTTCTTCCTGCCGCTGGCAGGCGACAACGTGCGCACCGAGCGAGATCTTAGCCACGGCATGATTCGCGACGAGGTCCTCTGCAACCATTGTGGTGCGCATTTGGGACACGTGTTTCCTGATGGTCCGGCACCGACCGGTTTGCGCTACTGCATTAATTCCGCGTCATTGAACTTTAGCGATGATGCTGGAGAGACACCCAATGAAGAATAAAGTTACCCAGTCGAGATTTGTTCGAGCCGCGTGTGTTATCGCCGGCATCGGCTTGATCGCGGCTTGCCAATCACCCGGGTCCGATTGTGAGCCGGTTAGCAAGGAGAAGAGACTCGTGGAAGCAAGCGTGCCCAAAGATGTTGCAGGTCTTGAAGCAACCATAACAACACCAGGACGCGATCATGCGGTTGCCAGCGGCGACACTGCCACGATGCATTACACCGGCTGGTTGTTCGATGAAAGCGCCGAGGATGGTCGTGGTGAGAAGTTTGACAGCTCCAGAGACCGCAATCGTACGTTCGAGTTTCCGCTCGGTGGCGGGCGTGTGATTCGCGGTTGGGATCTAGGCGTTGCCGGCATGCAGATCGGCGAGGTGCGCGAGCTCAAGATTTCACCGGAGCTGGGCTATGGTGATCGCGGCGCTGGCAATGCAATACCACCAAATGCCACGTTGCTATTTGAGGTTGAGTTGGTCAGCTTCACGCGCTGCGAGGTGTTTGACTGAGCCTCGCAAATGAGCACGGCAAAAACGCAAGTTCGCACACCGCTCCCGCTACCGGCGCGCCTGCTGGGGGCCTTTGCGGGCGCGTGTTGCGTGGTGCTGAGCTTAAGCTTATTTGCGTCATGGTTGATCAAACTGTTTGATGAGCGCGAGGATGATGGCATCGAGTCTCATCCCGTTGAGCTGCTTGTGGGCTACAGCAGCCTTGACCTGGCAGAGCTGCTCGGGGAACCGCGTCATCAATTGCCCGAGCTTGCACCGCCGCCGCCGCCCGTTGCGCTGGCGCCGCGTACTGTGAGTGGATTTGTCATGTTGGAAGTCGATGTAGACGAGCATGGCCGTGCCCGCGATGCTCGAATCATTGAAGCAACACCACCAGGGGTCTATGAACAGCAGGCCGTTCGGGAGGCACTTGCGGCCGAGTATCCCGCCGGTTCCCCGGGCGTTCGCGATTCGCTGGTACGTTTTTCGGTGCCCGCGGAAGCCCCACCCGACCCCAACTAGGCGTCGCCGACAGCGAAGCGGATCTCGATACGACGATTTTTGGCTCTGCCGTCTCGAGTGGCATTGTCCGCGATCGGCTTGCTGCTGCCCAGCCCACGGCTGATTAGACGTTCGTGCCTGATGCCCCGTGCGGCCAATGCGTCAGCGACAGCGCGCGCCCGCGCAAGGCTAAGGGCAGCATTCAGTGCGGCATCGCCACGGTCATCGGTATGACCCTCGACGATGATGTCCGCCGCTGGGCACCACGCGGCGATTTCGGCAATGCTGTCGACGACGCCCAGATTGGTGCTGCG
>JBCCCC010000044.1:0-21648 GCA_039033695.1 Pseudomonadota bacterium
ACGCGAAAATCGATAATCACGAGGTCAAATGACCCGCCATCACCAGCCGCACCGTTTCCCTGCCTCCAACTCAGGATATGCGGCCTGTCGGATGACCTTCAAGGCCTGCAAAGCGCTGCTCGCCAATTCGTCGCGCGATTCGCGCATACAACTGTCCACCACGGTGTTGCTGCCGGATGCCCCGCAGTTATCTCAGTAGCGCCGATACACGCTCTGCGACGCCCGTCTGCAGCGGGTCAACGATCTGTAACCCGTGCATCCCGCGCAGCCACGTATGCTGACGCTTGGCCAGTCTTCGCGTAGCGGTTTTGGCATCAGCAACGGCCTGCTCGCGACTGCTATCCCCTGCCAGGTAGGCCGCCATTTGTCGATAACCAACCGATCGCATGCTCGCCAGTCCGGCGTGAATGCCGGGCTGCGCCAACAAGTCCGCAACCTCCTGCTCAAAGCCCACCGCCAACATGTGTTCAAAACGCGCTGCGATGCGTTGATGGATCGTCTCGCGATCTTCACTCAACAGCGCAATCTTGACAAAGTTCTGCGCAGCCGCCGGTGTCGCGCGACGTTGTAATTCGCTGATGGGTAGCCCGGTCAGACGGAATACCTCCAGCGCGCGCTGAATGCGCTGAGCGTCACCGGGCGCAATACGTTTGGCAGCCGTGGGATCGACGCTGGCAAGACTGGCGTGTAGCGTCGGCCAACCGTGCTCTGCAGCCTCGGCATCGATTTGCGCGCGCACGGAAAGGTCAGCGGCAGGCAACGCTGCCAAGCCGTCGAATAACCGCTTGAAGTAGAGCATCGTGCCGCCAACCAACAACGGCACGCGACCACCCGCGTGGCTATTGGCAATCGCCTGGTTGGCCGCAGCGACGAAATCGGCAACGGAGAATCTCTCGCGTGGGTCACAAACGTCTACTAGTGCATGCGGGAAGTCGGCCAGCGTTTTGGAGTCTGGTTTGGCCGTGCCGATGTCCAAGCCCCGATACACCATTGCCGAATCAACGCTCACGATATCGAATGGCCCGGATGCGGCGAGTGTCAGCGCGACCTCGGTCTTGCCGCTGGCGGTGGGGCCCAGCAGGCACACCACTGCAGCCTCGGCACTTTGGCGCATAGGTGCTACTGGCCTCGCAGGAATAGTTTGTCGAGTTCGCCCATCGTGAGTTGCGTCCACGTGGGTCGCCCATGGTTGCACTGGTCTGCGCGATCTGTGCGCTCCATATCTCTTAAAAGCGCATTCATCTCTGCCAATGTCAGCTGGCGGTTTGCCCTGACCGAGTGGTGGCACGCCATCGTAGCCAGCAGCTCATCAGCCAATGCCTCGCTGCGCCCTGACGCCCCATGCTCGGCGAGATCCGCCAGCACATCGCGGAGCATACCTGCCGCGTCTCCGTCACTCAGCAACGTTGGCACCTCGCGTACGACCAGCGACTCAGGCCCCGACACGTCCACAACCAGTCCAGCCGCCGCAAGCGCGTCGGCGTGTTGCTCGGCCAGCTGAACGTCACGCGTGGCGCAATCGACCCGCACGGGCACAAGCAGTGGCTGGCGCACTACATGGCGCCTGGCGTAGTCACGCTTGAGTCGTTCGTAGGTAATGCGTTCATGCGCGGCATGCATGTCGACAACGACCAGCCCTTGCGTGTTTTGCGCCAGAATATAGACGCCCTGCAGCTGCGCCAACGCGTAGCCCAATGGGGGCGCGGCCGAAGATTCAGCGATATGCGCCAAAGACACTGAAGGTGACGGTTCGGCGACGGCCAGAGGCTGCAGTGCCGCAGCTCCACCTGCCAGCAGCGCAAGATCCGACTGGCGCGGGGCGAATGCCGGCGGGACCGGTGTTGCCGTCGCCCCCATGGACATCATCGCCGGCGAAGGCCGCGCACTGTCTGCGCCCGGGCGCGTGTCCGTCAGCGCCTGCTCGACACTGCGGAACACGAACTCGTGCACGCTTCTGGCGTCACGAAAACGCACCTCATGCTTAGCCGGGTGCGCGTTAACGTCGACACGCGCGGGATCCATCGACAACGCCAATGCATACGCCGGGTGGCGGCCATGAAAAAGCACATCCCGATAACCATGACGTACCGCGTGCATCAAAGTCTTGTCCCGCACCCACCGACCGTTGATGAACATATATTGAAGGTCAGGTTGGCTGCGTGAAAATGTCGGTAGCGCAAGCCAGCCAGACAACGCAATACCTGCGTGTTCCTTATCGATGTAGATGCAAGCATCAATGAATGCCTCACCCATCAGCTGGGCGACGCGCCGATCTCGCGATGCCTGGTCCTGCGAGGCTGGCAAGTGCAGGACGACGCGCTGATTGTGCTGCAGTTGAAACTCGACCCCAGTATGCGCCAATGCCAGACGCCGCACCGTCTGATCAATATGACGAAACTCGGTTTTTTCGGTCTTGAGAAACTTGCGTCTGGCGGGCGTATTGTAGAACAGGTCGTTGACTTCGATGCTCGTGCCCGTCGCGTGCGCCGCAGGCGCTACCTCGCTCGCGCTGCCGCCCGCAACGTCGATGCGAAAGCCAGAATCGGCACCGGCAACCCGGGATGTCATTGACAGACGCGACACCGACGCGATGCTCGGCAGCGCCTCACCCCGAAACCCAAGCGAAACCACGCTTTCAAGGTCCTCCAGGCTCTCAATCTTGCTGGTCGCGTGGCGCGACAGCGCCAGCGACAGCTCGTCACGCCCGATGCCAGCGCCGTTGTCGCGCACGCGCATCAGCCGCGCGCCGCCGGCTTCGATATCGATCTGAATTGCGCTGGCACCTGCATCAAGACTGTTCTCGACCAGCTCTTTAATCACAGATGCCGGCCGCTCAATAACCTCGCCGGCAGCGATCTGGTTAATCAGGTGATCGGGAAGTTGACGGATTGGCATGAACTGAGGCCGCAATTGAATGCGGCTATTCTTTCACACTGTTCCGGATGCCGGCCAGTTAGTCGCGCGCGGACAGCTAGCCTTCTGCTGGGATCTTGAGTACCTGCCCTACGCGGATTCGGTCGCTGCGTAGCGCGTTCTCGCGACGCAGGCGATTGATGCTGATGCGGTAACGATCGGCAATTTCGCTGAGTGTATCGCCCTGCGAAATCGTGTAGGTCCGCGCGCCGTTGCTGCTCGGTGCACCGGCGTTACGCGCAAACAACGTATCCACCGGCGGATTGCTCTGATAGTACCGCTTGATGCCGGTGAACACCGCGTTGACCAGCTTGCGTTGGTGCTCGGGGTTGCGCAGCTTGCGCTCTTCATCGGGGTTCGAAATATAGGCAGTCTCGACGAGAATCGACGGGACATCCGGTGATTTGAGCACCAGGAAACCCGCTTGCTGAACCCGCGAGCGATGCAGCTTGTTGACCTTGCCAAGCTCAGCCAACACCGCCTCACCAATATCCAGGCTTGCGTTGATCGTGGCGTTTTGCGAGAGATCCATCAGCACCGAAGCCAACACAGGCTCCTTGTCGTTTAACGACACGCCACCAATCAGCGACGCATTCTGTTGCGCCGCCAAGCGCATCGCGGCCTCGTCGCTCGCTCCCTTCATCGACAGCGCATATACCGACGAGCCGCGCGCGCGACGATCGTCGACCGCATCGGCGTGTATCGATACAAACAGATCCGCATTCGCCCGGCGTGCCGCTTCGAGCCGTTCGCGGTGCGGGATCAAGACGTCTTTGTCTCGCACCAGGAATGCGCTCAGACCCGGTTCCTTATTCAGCTTTTCGACCAGCTTTCGACCAATCGAAAGGACCACGTCCTTCTCTCGCGTCTTATGTTTGCCGATCGCTCCGGGATCGCGGCCACCATGACCCGGATCGACAGCGATGACGATGTCACGCGCCTCGTTGTCCACCAGAGCTCGTTTGACCGGTTCGCGTGCATTGCGATCGCCAAGATCAATGACCAGGCGTTCGCCGCTGCCGTTGGCTGGGCCAGCAAAAAAACTGCGCGCCTGAACAGCAGCACTCAGGTCCAGCACGACGCGCAAATCGGTCTGCCCACGTTGCGCCGCGCGCACGTTGCGGACCACACCAACATTACGTGGTAGCTGCATCTTCGTGCTCGATAGCGCACCACCACTGATATCGATGACGACCCGGTTAGGTTCGCGCAATGTAAACAGGTTGTGTTTGGCGCCACCACTCATGTCAAAGACGATGCGTGTCGCGTCACCTTCAGACCAAGCGCGAACCCCTTCCACGACGACCCCAGCAACCGATGTCATCGGCAGCAGGCACAGCAGCGCGGCAGTGAGAAGGTGTCGTTTCATGAGTCCAGCCTGTGCGGCAACTTATGTCAGATGCCGATACTAACGCCGATATTCAGCAATTTACAAGCAATAATACTAACTAAATGATGAACATACACTGAATAGCTAAGGTCATTTGAAGTCGATGTCAGCAGCCCGGAGACGGAGCGGCTTATCTCGTGATCAGTGCGCTACCGGGCAACCAGATATTGTGGTCATGCTGATGCGAAGTCCTGCAGTACGGCGTCTAGCGCCGCTCCCTTCTCGCTGAGCACCTGCCACTCAGCCTGCCGACCTTCGCCCGCAAGTGTCAGCAAAATGCGCAGATCCGCCTCGTCGGTAAGCCCCGGACAGCGCTCTGGCCACTCCACCAGGCGTGTGGTCGTGGCCAAATCACGCCAGCCAATATACTCAAGCTCAGCCGCGTCAGCGAGCCGATACAGGTCGAGATGGCACACGTCGATCTCGTCAAAATGGTAGGGCTCAAGCAGTGTGTACGTGGGGCTGGGAACGGGGCCCTTGTGCCCCAGTTCGCGCAACAAGCCTCGACCGAAAGTCGTCTTGCCGGCGCCGAGGTCTCCCTTCAAGAGAATCAGCAAGTCACGGTGCGGTAACCGCAAGAGTGACGCCGCAACGGTTGCGCCGAACGCGAGCGTGGCAGCTTCATCAGCGAGGTAGGTGCGCTGACGATCCGCGCCCATCAGTGTCGCGGGTTGAGCCAGTGACGCAGCTCGTCCAGCAGATCACCTGCCAGCAAGCCGCGTTCCCCGCGCCGGGCAGCACTGTCGCCCGCGAGCGCATGGACAAGCACGCCTGTTCTGGCCGCACTCTCGGCATTAAGCCCTTGGGCAAGCAGTGCGGCAATCAGCCCTGTCAAAACGTCTCCCATACCGGGCGCAGACATACCAGGATTGCCAAACGGGCAGATACTGGGCACTTGGCCGGTGTGCCCCACCAACGTGCCAGCACCCTTCAGCACGACCGTGGCGCCAGTCTGATCGCTCAGTGCCGCAAGCGCGGCAAGACGGTCCGATTGCACCTGCTCCGACGCCTGCCCGAGCATTCTTGCCGCCTCACCCGGGTGCGGCGTGATGATGCGTGTCTCCGGCGCACGGGCCCAGGCGCCAGGGTCTTCTGACATCAGATTAAGCGCGTCGGCATCGAGCACGACCGGCTTGCCCGATGCCAGCACACGTTGCAACAACATGCGGCTCCAATCCGTCACGTCCAGCCCCGGACCACAGGCAATAACGCTGGCACGAGCGATCAGGCGATCCAGCGCATCTGCGTCGCGAATACCCTCCGTCATGAGTTCCGGTCGGGCCGCCACGATGCTCGCGGCGTGGGATGGCGCGGTCGCCACGGTGACCAGGCCGGCACCGCCGCGCAACGCAGCCTCGGCCGTCAAACGCACGGCACCAGGCATACCCTCGGCGCCGCCAACACAAACCACATGACCAAACTGGCCCTTGTGGGAATTTAACGGACGCCGTGGCAATCGCTCAGACAACTCATCACGATACTGCCGATGCAGCACGGGTTGCTGATCGGCGTATACCTCGTGCGGCAGTTCAAGGTCAGCGAATACCAGGCGGCCACAGTAAGCCGGACCATCGGCCAAGAACAGGCCGCTGTTCAAACCAACAAAGGTCACGGTGAGGTTGGCCCGCACGGCAATGCCGCGCACGATACCCGTATCGCCGTCGAGACCGGACGGAATATCCAACGACGTGACCGGCGTTTCGGCAGCATTGATCACCTCAATCGCGGCACGATACTCATCGCTGACGTCTCGCTTCAAGCCACTGCCGATCAGCGCATCGACGACCATGCCAACACCCGCGACCAGTGACGGGTCCCAGGGACGCGGCATGCCGCCAGAAGCTGCATACTCCTCGAATGCGCGCGCTGCGTCGCCTTTGAGTTTGCGCGGATCGCTAAATGCGACGACGCGCACCGCAAGACCAGCCGCACGTGCCAAGCGCGCCAGAACATAGCCGTCGCCCGCATTATTGCCACCGCCACACAGCACCAGCAACGAGCGCAAACCCGGATAACGCTGGTTCATCACGGATAGCGACGCGGCGCCGGCGCGGCGCATCAACGTGTAACCGGGTATACCAAAAGCATCGATCGCACGGCGATCCAGCTCGCGCACACCATCGGCAGAATAAATATCAACGGGCAGATTAATCACGCCGCCGATTATACTCTCACCGTACGGCGTTCGAGAAACACCGTCTCGCATAATGACTTGAAACGGCAATGACCAGATGAGCGCCTTACCCGAGAATATCCGCAGCAAAATCGATAGCTGGGCCAAAGCGCTGGGCTTTGATGCCATTGGCGTCAGCGATATTGCACTCGGCGACGCGGAGCCGCGTCTCCAGCGATGGCTGGCCAAGCGCTACCACGGCGACATGCGGTACATGCAGCGCCACGGCATGAAACGATCCCGACCTGCCGAGCTTCTGCCAGGCACCATTCGTATCATCTCCGTGCGCATGGACTACCTGCCGGAGCCGCAAGCTGATGCAATTGCGCAATTGGATCATGCGAGCAAGGCCTACGTGTCGCGCTATGCACTAGGCCGCGACTACCACAAGCTCATGCGCCGGCGCCTGCAGCGGCTGGCGGAGCAATTGGCCAGTGAAGTCGGCAGGTTTGGCTACAGGGCATTTGTGGACAGCGCACCGGTCATGGAAAAGCCCATTGCCGAGCAAGCGGGTCTGGGCTGGATTGGCAAACACACCAATCTTATCGACAAGCGCAATGGCTCATGGTTTTTTCTCGGCGAGCTTTTCACTGATTTGCCATTACCCGTCGATACACCGGCCAACGATCACTGCGGCAGCTGCACGGCATGTATCGACGTGTGCCCGACCCAGGCGATCGTCGCGCCTTATCAGCTGGATGCCCGGCGATGCATTTCCTATCTCACGATCGAGCATGCAGACGACATCCCCGAACAATTCCGCCGAGCGATCGGCAATCGCATCTACGGTTGCGATGACTGTCAGCTGTTTTGTCCGTGGAACAAGTTTGCCAGCCGAACCCGCGAACCCGACTTCGCCCCGCGACAGGCACTCGACAATATTCCGCTGACGACGTTGTGCTATTGGACCGCCGAAGAATGGCTGGAGCGTATGCAAGGCACTGCGATTCGCCGAATCGGGTTTCGTCGTTGGCAACGCAACCTCGCCGTCGCTCTTGGCAATGCGCAGCACTCTGACGCTATAGTGGCCGCGTTGCAGCACTTGCTGGAACAAGGTGATGCGCAGGTCGCGCGGCACGCGCGCTGGGCAATCGAAGAACAACGAAAACGTGCAGCAGAAGCTGCCGACACCTGACGGGGATACGCTATGCAAAAGGTCTGGCAAACGATCGAGAGCCCTTTCTTGGCAGAAACAGACGGCAGCTTCCGCCTGGCCGATAGGGCTTGCGAGGTCGAATCACCACTCAGTCGCAAACAGGCCCGCAAGCAGCTCGACAAATCGGTAGATGAGATCGCCCAGTTGCAACGCAAACTGTATGCGCAAAACAAATTCTCGCTGCTGCTGGTATTCCAGGCCATGGATGCAGCCGGCAAAGACAGCACGATTCGCGCCGTGCTGAGCGGCGTGAACCCGGCCGGCTGCCACGTGACCAGCTACAAAAAGCCCAATTCTCACGAACTGGATCATGATTTCTTATGGCGCACGACGCGCAATCTGCCGGAGCGCGGTCGCATTGGCGTGTTTAACCGCAGCCAGTATGAGGAAGTCCTGGTGGTACGGGTGCATCCGGAGATCCTCAAGCATCAGCAACTGCCCTACCCAGTCGATCACGAGACGATCTGGCAGGAACGCCTGCAGTCCATCACGGATCAAGAAAAGCATCTGGCGCGCAACGGCACGGTGATACTGAAGTTCTTCCTGAACGTCTCGCGCGACGAACAGCGGCGGCGCTTTATCGATCGGTTGGAAGAGCCGCACAAACGCTGGAAGTTCGAAGCCAATGACGTGCGCGAGCGCGGATTCTGGGATCAGTACATGCACGCCTACCAGGAAGCGATTGCGGCATCCTCGAAACCATGGGCGCCATGGTTCGTCATCCCGGCGGATGACAAGCCAAACATGCGTCTTGCCGTCTCGGACATCGTCGAGCGCACGTTGGAGAGTCTTAACCTGCGTTTTCCGGTCACCGGTGCCGCAGATCAGGAGATCCACGATCAGTTGTATGCCGAGCTGAAGGCTGGTGACTGACTAGTCGACCAGGACGTTGTCGATCAGTCGCGCGCGGCCTAGCGTCGCCGCACCTAGCACGACCCACCGTGTGCAATCCTTGCGCGACTTCTTGAGCGTCTCGGGATGACGAATGCTGATGTAATCCGGCAAAAACCCGGCCTCCTCGAGCGTCGCTCGCGCTTCGGCCTTGAGCTTCGCGTAGTCGCGCTCGCCAGCACCCAAATGCTCGGCGATCATGGTCAACTGACGGTAAAGCAGCGGCGCGATCTCGCGCTGCTCCGGCGTCAGGTACTGATTGCGTGAACTCATCGCCAGGCCATCGGCTTCTCTGATGGTCGGCGCATGGGCAACGCTCACGGGCAAAGACAGGTCCGCCACCATCTGCCGGATCACCAACAGCTGCTGGTAATCCTTCTGGCCGAATACCGCCGTATCGGGTGCCACCATGGCGAACAACCGGCACACCACAGTGGCGACGCCGTCAAAGTGTCCTGGCCGATGCTTGCCGTCAAGCTTGGACGTAATGCCAGGGATGCTAATCTGCGTTGCGGCTTTTAAGCCCAGCGGATACATCGTTCGCTCATCAGGCGTGAAGACAAGATCGGCGCCCGCCGCCATCAGTTGCTGACAGTCTTTTGACAGTGTTCGCGGATAACTACCGTAGTCTTCATTCAAACCGAACTGCGTGGGATTCACGAAAATACTAACGACAACGCGATCCCCCAATGAGCGCGCATGTTGAACGAGACTCATATGGCCAGCATGCAGATTTCCCATCGTCGGCACGAAGACAACACGCTGCTCGTCGGCACGCCAGTCGGCAACCTGCTCGCGCAGCACATCCAAGGCACTAATCACTTGCATTCGATGAGGTTCCTGGGCGTTCGGAATCAGGAGAAGCAGTGTTCCGGTGCCGGATAACTCTTATCCTTCACCGAGCCGACAAATGACGCGACGGCCTCCAGCGGCGAATCCGTTCCAGGCGTGTAGTTGCGAACAAAACGCGGCGTTCGGCCTAACGTGATACCCAGCACGTCGTAGAGTACGAGAATCTGCCCGTCGACATCAGGCCCTGCGCCAATACCGATGACAGGCACATCCAGCGCGTCCGTCACCGCCGCGCCCAGTTCATTGGGTACACACTCGAGCAGCACGATGTCCGCACCAACAGATTCAAGGCGCTTCGCTGCAGCCACCATCTCCTTGGCTTTTTGTGGGTCGCGGCCTTGAACCTTGAAGCCGCCGATCTTGTGAACACTCTGAGGTTTGAGGCCGATATGGGCACACACCGGAATATCGTGACGCGCGAGATGCTCGACAATCTCAATTTGCCCTTCGCCACCTTCCAGCTTGATCATCATCGCGCCGCCTTCCTGCATCAGCCGAACCGCGTTGTCCAGCGCCTGCTCCGGCGCGGTGTAACTCATGAACGGCATGTCAGCCATCAGAAAGGCATGGTGCAACCCGCGCGCGACCGTTCTTGAGTGATAGATAATGTCGTCGACAGTGACCGGTACCGTCGTGTCATGGCCCTGAATGACCATGCCCAACGAGTCGCCAACAAGCACGATATCGATGCCAGCGCGATCAACCAGTGCGGCAAAGCTCGCATCGTAGGCCGTTATGCAGGCGATCGGCACACCCTCGGCCTTCATGCGCGCTAACGTGGCGACGTTCACCGGGGGCTGATCCATGCTGCGTTGTTCGAGTTGTGTATACATCGTATCAGTGCGGGCCGCGCCGCCCAGTCCAGAAAGAACGCCATGATAGCGCAAAAGCGCCCTGCGCCGGTCAGCCGATCGCTGCCGCCACCGGGTTGAAAAAGTGCCGACCACTGCGAATGGTTGAAATCTGCTCGAACAGGGCATTGAAATCGACGTCATTGTTGACCGGGTCAATCGAGGCCGCATTCACGATCAGCAATGGCGAGTCATCATAAGCGTAGAAGAAGCTCGCGTAGCGCTCAGCCACCTGCTCAATATAGCCACGCTCGATTTGCTGCTCATGCGGATTGCCGCGCGCTTGCAGGCGGCTAATCAATACGTCTGCCGGCGCTTGCAGGTAGACCACCAAATCTGGTTTCGGTGCATCGATCTCTAGCTTGGCATAGATCTGCTCGTAGAGGTCGCGCTCCTCTTGATCAAGGTTGATCTCGGCGAACAAGCGGTCCTTATCAATCAGAAAGTCTGCAACACGCACTGGGCTGAACAAGTCCTCCTGACGGAGTACTTCGATTTGTTGCGCGCGCTGGAACAGAAAAAACAACTGCAATGGTAATGCGTGCGACTTGCGGTCTCGATAAAAGCGCTCCAGGAACGGGTTATCTTGCGCTGACTCCAGCACGAGATCGCTTTGAAAGGCGTCCGCAAGACGTCTCGCCAATGCCGTCTTGCCAATGCCAATCGGTCCCTCGACGACGATGAACGAAGGCGTGCAATCGGTGCCGCTCGCGCGCGGCGCAGCTACCATGACAATGCTCCGATTCGACTAATGCCATTCACTGGCAAACCATCAGCCAACGCGCCCACTCGTCGACCGTCCGGCAATAAAGCATCCGAAGCAATCTCGGCCAGCGGCAACAAGACAAAATTGCGCGTTTCGAGCCCGGGGTGAGGCAACTGCAAAGACGCGCTGTCATGACGCGACTTGCCGAACAGCAGTAGGTCCAGGTCAATCACTCGCGGCCCCCACCGTTCGCCCGCGCGATCCCGGCCAAAATGCAACTCTATCGATTGCAATGCATCCAGCAGCGCGAGCGCACTCATTTGCGTTAGCATGCCTGCGACAGCATTGACAAACCAAGGCTGATCCTGAGGGCCCATAGGCGCCGTCCGATAGGCTGACGACACGCTTAGCGCTGAGCACAATGGCAATGCGGCGAGCGCGGCACAGGCGTGTGCAACCTGTCGTTCGGGATCGTCCAGGTTGCTGCCAATGCCGACATAGGCCGGCTGCCATCGGCTAGCTGGCATCCGGCGAGGCAGCCTTGGAACGCCGTCGCCGACGGCGCGGTCGCTTCTTGTCCGACTTTGTGCCGGCGCGAGCGCCCTTAACGTCGAACGCCTCCAACCGACCAGAGTGATCCATCTCTTGAACCTCCGTCCAAAAGGTTGCCATCGCTGGTGGTGCCTCGTCGATCTGGACGCGCAACACCATGAAATCATAAGCAGCACGGAAACGGCGATGCTCCAGAAAACCCATCGCCCTTGCACCGCGCATTTTTTCGAAACGCGGTTGCAGCATCAACATCTCACGTAGCGGCGCGGAGTAGCGTTTCGGTATAGAGATAATCGCCTGCTGGCGCGCCAGTAATTCATATGTCGCCTGCCCGAGCGCCTGCACGCCGGACAAACCGTCATCCTGCATCATCGCGCGCGCACGCGCTTTGATCGGCCACCAAAGAAAAACGGCCAACAGGAACATAGGCGTGACCGGCCGGTCCTCCGCGACACGCTTATCCGTATTGTCGAGTGCCAGCTGGATGAATCGCTCAAACTGCTCACCGTCAGGCGCGTTGAGGCCTTTCCAAGTCTCTGGGAACAGTTCGCGAAAGACCTCATGACGCCTCAAGGCATCGTAACTCGCACGCGCAAAACCAGCCTGGAAGAGTTTCAGAAACTCATCAAACAAGCGCGCGGGTGGCACGTTGGTCAGCAGCGACTTGTGCTCGGCGATCGCCTTGCTCAGGGAGCCTTCCATCTCGAAGTTGAGCTTGGCCGAGAATCGCACCGCACGCAGCACCCGGACCGGGTCCTCCCGCAAACGCCGCTCTGGCTCGCCAATCAACTCAAGACGACGCGCATGGACATCAGCGACGCCGCCCACATAGTCCCACACGGTGAAATCCGCAATGTTGTAGTACAACGCGTTAGTGGTGAAATCACGCCGCCAGACGTCTTCGTCGATCGTGCCATAGGCATTGTCGCGAAGCAGCCGGCCTTTATCGTCGGCTTGCGTGTCGCTGTGCGAATCGTCGGGGTCCGTCGCCGCACGAAACGTGGCCACCTCGATGATCTCACGGCCGAAGCGAACATGAACCAACCTGAACCGCCGACCAATTACGCGCGAGTTTCGGAACAGTGCGTGTACTTGGTCCGGGTCGGCGTCAGTCGCGACATCGAAGTCTTTCGGACGTCCACCGAGCAACAGATCGCGTACCGCGCCGCCGACAAGGAATGCCTGAAATCCTGCATCCTTTAGACGATAGAGCACTTTGAGCGCCGCTTTGGAGATGTGTTTGCGAGAAACACAATGATCGCCGCGACCAATAACGACCGGCGACACGCCAGCGCTGACATCAGCGTCAGTCACAGGCGTTAAGAACAGTAAGGGTGATCATCGGCCAATGATAACAGACCAATCACCCAAACCCTTGCTCGCCCGCCGTTTCCGGCAACCAATGTGCAGAGATGATTGGCGTCAGGTGGCGATCTTGACGCTTAGCCCACGCCCGGCGTTAAGGGGTATTCCGGCGGGTTGCCCGCATCGAAACCGCATGTTCGGGCATCGCATCAGCGCGCAGGTTTGGGTACGCTTTGCGTTTGCTGAGCTGCAAGACCCACGCATGAGCACAGACTTCAAACCTGTTCCGGCCCACCCATTGCGACTGATGGGCGCCATGATCTACGACGCGCTCCTGGTCCTGGCGTTATTGCTGCTTGGCTCGCTACCGTGGGTCGTTGCCCGGGGCCAACAAGCCTCCGGCGAACTGAATTTTGAACCTGTGGGTATCGCTTACCAGGGCTATCTGATCTTGCTGATCGCTGGCTACTTCGTCGTCTGCTGGTGCATGAAAGGCCAGACGTTGGGGATGAAGTCATGGCGATTGCGCGTCATTAGCCAAGATGGCGGTGCCGTCAGCGTGGGCCAGGCGGTTCGCCGCGTCATTAGCGCACCGCTCGCTTGGTTGCCACTCGGGCTTGGCGTCTTGTGGCAATACCTGGATAACGATGGCCTGATGTGGCACGACAGCTTGTCGGGTACGCGAATCGTCGTGGTCAAGAAACGCAAGGCAACGGCAGCCCCCGACTAGCGCACACGGTTAACCGCGATCGCGGTAATAATCGCCAGCGCGGCAGCTGGCGCGATGCCAACCACAAACGGCTCCAATGCAAACACCTGGCCGCTGTTGGCCAACGTTCGACTGGCCAGAAAATAGGTCAGCCCGATCAACATTCCGACCAATAGCCTTGCGCCTGCGCCGGACGAACGTAGAGAGCCGAAAACGAATCCTATTGCCAATATCGGCATCAACACGACCGCGGCGATGTCTGAGAGGCGGCTCCACCATTCGGTCGCGTAAGCGCGCGAGTCCAGTTTATTGGCCTTGAGATAGTTTAGGTAGGCATACAGACCGCGCAGTGACAGGCTTGATGGACGCAGCGCGGCAATGCCGAGTAGCTCCGCGTCAACGTTATAGCGCTGGACACTGCTATCGAGTGTTTCGCCCAATGCCTTGCGCCCATCAAAGCGCGTTTGGCTGAGATTCTGTAACGACCACTCGTTACCCTCAGCAAGATCGGCGCGACGAGCGTAGGCAATCATCGACAAGCGTTCGTCCTCCGATATCTCGAAGACATAGACCCCGCCAAATTGCAGCTGGTCATCGATGCTCTGGACGTTAAAGATCCGCTGACCGTCCCGCACCCAGGTATTGCGCTGGCCCGCCAGGTCCGCCTGATTGCGTTCGGCGCTGCGATACTTGCGTGCAAACTGATCCAATGGCGGTGCAATGTACTCGCCAACAATGCCGCCCACCACCGCCAGCAATACGCCGGAAACAGCGACCGACGCTGCCAGTCGTCGAGCAGATATGCCCGCGGCACGCATCGCCACAAGCTCGCTGTGTGCCGCGAGCCCACCGAGACCGAGCAGCCCGCCAAGCAACGCGGCCACAGGAAGCATGTCCACCGCAATCAATGGCAAACGCAGTGCCGTGTACAACACCGCACCTGCCGTCGAATAGCTGCCGGTGCCAGTGTTATCCAGCTGACCGATGAACTCAATGAACCCCGCAATCGCGAGTAGCACCATCAACACTAGGCCGGTTGCCAGCAGCACGGTGCGCGTCAGGTAAGCAGCTAGTGTTCTCATCCGGCTGTCCAACGCCGCGGGTGCAACCAAGACAACCAGCCATTTTGATTTGCCAACAAGGCCAGCGCGACAATCAGCATGGCACCATGCACGGACCAGATCCCGAGGGCCGGAATAATCTGTTCGCGCTCGACCCAAACCTTTGCGGCGCCCAGCAGATTGAAATAGATGATGAATACCAACACGCCAATCGCAAGCTTGCCATAGCGGCCTTGCCGTGGCTGCGTGCGAGACAATGGCACGGCAAGAAGCGCCAACACCAAGGTCGAGATCGGCACGGAGAGGCGCCATTGCAGCTCAGCGATCGACTGTGGATCGTTCGCGGCCAACAACTCGGTCGTTGGTTTTGCTTCGGCTTCCAGTATGGGCTGCTCTGCGGCCGGAAGCTCGTAGGGGACACCGTATTCGGCAAACTCGATGACCTGAAACTCACCCTCGCCGGGCACGCCCAGGTATCGCCGCCCGTCGGATAACACGATAAATCGCGTGTCCTCATCGTCAGATATTCGCTGCTCGCCCTGTTCGGCGAGCACAACCTCGACGCGCTCGCCGTCGCGGCGCTGCAAGAACACGCGCTGCAGCACACCCGCATTGTCGATTTGCTCGGCGAAAATCACGGCATTGGCACCGCCCGCCGAGACGAATCTGCCAGGCTCAAGCGCTCCAAGGTCAAGCTGGCGCTGGGCTTCGGTTGAGATCAGCTCGATGCGCTGCAGCGCGCCGGGGGCCACGAATAACGCGAGCCAGGCCACCAGTGCTGCCAACGGTAACGCGAGCCACGCGAGCGGACGAAACAAGCCGGCAGGCCCAACACGGCAGGCCATCATTGCGGGCAATTCGCTGTCACTGTACAAACGCGCCAGTGCCAGCATGATGGCCAGAAACAAGCCGAACGGTATCAGGATTGTCAGATACTGCAGCGCCGTCAAACCAATGACACTAAACACCGCATCCTTGGCAATCCTGTCTCGTGCCGCATCGCCGAGCACGCGTGCAAACTGGTTGGACAACAGGATCGCCAGCAACACGAGTGTGACGGACAGCCAGGTCTGTGCTGTCTCTTTGAGAATGTAGCGATCAAGGATTCTGAACATAAACGCCGCTGGAAACTTAAATTTGGCAGTAGCTTACAGTATGATCTCGGTCGTCCCGGGAGTGGTGTAAATGGTAACAGGCTCTCTGCCAGACCGCCCGCACGACCTGCATCAAGGAAGCTGGCTCGCCAGCCGCATGTCGGTGTCGCGATCGTTACCGGGACACACGGCAATAAGAATTAGCAACCAGCCGATATTCGCAATAAGCCGCTAAAAGGCTGCGCACATCGACTTCAAGGAGAACTCAGCATGGATTTTAGCGCGATTACCGGCGACGCAGGGAAGCGAAAGACCGCCTGCGCGATCGTCGGCGTTTACGAGCGCAAGGTGCTCGGTTTTGGCGCAGACGAGATTGACGCCGCCAGCGGCGGTCTGATCAGCGGTATGCTTGACCAGGGCGACATCAGTTGCAAGCTCGGCAGCGCGATCTTGCTGTCGCGCGTTGACGGCGCCAAATGCAAACGCGTTGTGGTGGTCGGCCTCGGCCGCAAGTCCTCATTTGGCCGGCGCGAGTATGCCAAGGCCGTACAAGCTGGTTTGTCCGCGATCAAGTCGTCGCAAGTCACAGAGGCTGCCTGCTATCTATCCGGCGAAAACACCGTCAATGCTGATGCCTACTATCGCGGCAGGTTGGCGGCACAAGCTCTCGGCGCACATCGCTATCGATTTAACGAACTCAAGAGCAAGAACAAGCCGGCCGCGCCGAAACTTCGCAAACTGGCGTTGGCTGCAGCGAACAAGGCCGATGGCAGCGAGCTGGCGCGTGGCGCCGAGCACGGCCATGGCATTGCCGTTGGCATGCACTTCACGCGCGACCTGGCGAATATGCCGCCGAACATTTGCCACCCTACCTATCTGGCAGATGAAGCACGCGCTCTGGCCAGCAACAATAGCAAGCTGAAGATCAAGGTGCTGGATGAACCTGACATGGCCGCATTGGGCATGAACTCATTGCTGTCCGTAGGCCATGGGTCTGAGCAACCCTCAAAGCTGATTCAATTAGACTATCGTGCTGGCGGCGACGAAGACCCAATCATCCTGGTGGGCAAGGGCATTACGTTTGACACTGGTGGTATCTCCCTGAAGCCGGGCCCGATGATGGACGAAATGAAGTTCGACATGGGTGGCGCGGCGGGCGTGCTCGGAACGATGGCGGCTGTCAGCCACCTTAAACTGCCGATCAATCTGACGGTAATCGTACCCAGCGCAGAGAATATGCCTAGCGGCCGTGCGAGCCGGCCAGGCGACATCGTTGAAAGCATGTCCGGCAAAACCATCGAGATTCTCAATACAGACGCTGAGGGTCGTTTGATTCTCTGTGACGCATTAACGTATGCGCAGCAGTTCTCCCCCCGCGCGCTGATCGACGTTGCCACGCTGACCGGCGCTTGCGTGATCGCGTTGGGCCACCACCGCTCTGGTGTCATGGGCAATGACCAGGCGTTGATTAGTCGGTTGCTTGATGCCGGCGAGCGTGCCGTTGACCGAGCATGGCAGCTACCCATCGACCAGGAATATGCCGACCAGCTCAAGAGCAACTTTGCCGACTATGCGAATATTGGCGGGCGCGAAGGCGGCGCCATTACCGCGGCAGCGTTCCTCGGCCAATTCACCGAAGATGTGTCATGGGCGCATGTCGATATCGCAGGTACGGCCTGGGTCGGCGGCGCCAAGAAAGGCGCCAGCGGTCGTCCCGTGCCAATGCTGGTCGACTATTTACTGGCCGATCTGGATTCGCGCCAGTAATGGCAAAGGTCGACTTCTACCTGCTCGAGAGCGGGGGACTGCCGGCAAGAAACACTTTTGCGTGCAGGCTGGTCGGTAAGGCGCACAAGCTCGACCATGTCGTGCATGTCATGGTCGACAATGAGCAACAACTCGATGCCACCGACAAACTACTATGGACGTTCAGTGATGACAGCTTTCTCGCGCATGACCGCTGGCCAGGCGAGCATATCGTCGCCAGCGTAACACTGGGTTTAGCCGACGATGGCATTCCCGATGCGGCGAACGTTTGCATCAATCTTGGCGACACCGCGGTCGCGACCGATTGCGCCCGGGTGGCGGAGGTTGTTGCCAGCGAAGCAACCGCCAAGGCAGCCGGCAGGCAACACTACGCCACTTATCGAGACCGCGGCTGGGACCTCGATACCCATCAGATCGCAATACGCTGAGCGCACCATGGTTGACGACGACGACATTCCAGTCCTGACAAAAGTCGTCAAGCGCGAGCGTCGCGCAGAACCGCCATTGAGCGACACACTGCGTAACGCCATCATTGATGATGTTGTGGAGCAAGCCGACAAGGTACTGCGCAATGCCGTTGAGGCAGTCGCGGTAGACATCGATGCGCTGCTCGGCGAACGCGTAACCACCCTGGTCATGGCGCGCCTGCCTGAGCTGGTCGAACAGGCCGTCGAGCGTCAGCTCGATCTGGCCCGCAAGCGCCCGGGCGACAGCGACTGACAACCGGCTGGCGCCATCGTCGGCGACTCATTAGAATCCCTCAGCTAACCTGACAACTCGTCGGCAATACGTTGCCGGCCTGCACGGACCCCACATGGACAAGACTTACCAACCTGGCGCTATAGAACAAAAACACTACGCACGCTGGGAGCGCGAAGGCAGGTTCGCGCCACAAGGGGGCGAGGCAAGCTTCAGCATTGCGATTCCACCACCCAATGTGACTGGTACATTGCACATGGGGCATGCGTTCCAGGACACCATCATGGACACGCTGATTCGCTACCAACGGCAACGCGGTATCAACACGCTGTGGCAACACGGTACGGACCATGCGGGTATCGCCACGCAAATGGTAGTCGAGCGACAACTGAACGCCGCGGGCACGTCCAAGCGCGACCTTGGTCGCGAGAAGTTTGTCGAAAGAGTCTGGGACTGGAAGGCTGCCTCGGGCGGGCGAATCAACGACCAGCTGCGTCGCATGGGCGCCTCCGTCGACTGGTCGCGCGAACGTTTCACGATGGACGAAGGTCTGTCTGAGGCGGTGCGTGATGTGTTTATTCAGCTTTACGATGAGCAGCTGATCTATCGCGGCAAGCGGTTGGTCAACTGGGACCCGGTGCTACTGACGGCTTTGTCGGACCTCGAGGTCTTGTCCGAGGACGAGTCAGGCCATCTGTGGCATTTTCGCTATCCACTGGAAGGCACGGATGAGCATCTCGTGGTGGCCACAACCCGACCCGAGACCATGTTGGGTGATACTGCGGTTGCAGTGCACCCGGACGATGAACGTTATCAGCACCTGGTTGGCAAAACGGTACGGTTACCTATTGCCGACCGCAGCATTCCGGTCATTGCCGATGACTATGTCGACCCGGAGTTTGGCAGTGGCTGCGTCAAGATAACGCCGGCCCACGACTTCAATGACTATGACATTGGCAAACGTCACGACCTGCCCATGATCAACGTGCTCACCGACGACGCGCGCATCGGCGCAGACATGCCCGCCGACTATCGCGGGCTCGATCGATTCGACGCACGCAAGCAAATTGTTGCTGAATTCGAGCAGCTCGGGTTGCTCGAAAAAATTGAACCACACAACCTGAAAGTGCCGCGCGGCGACCGCAGCGGCGCTATCGTCGAACCCTACCTCACCGACCAATGGTATGTGCGTATCGCACCGCTCGCGGAGCCCGCAATCAAAGCGGTCGAGGACGGCAGTATCAAGTTTGTACCGGAGAATTGGTCAAAGACCTATTTCGACTGGATGCACAACATCCAGGACTGGTGTATCAGCCGCCAGCTTTGGTGGGGGCACCGCATACCTGCCTGGTATGACGATCAGGGCAATATTTATGTAGGCCGCGATGAGGCAGACATTCGCGAGCGTCACAAGTTGTCAGACAATCTGGTGCTGCGACAGGACGACGACGTACTTGATACCTGGTTTTCTTCGGCATTGTGGCCGTTCAGCACGCTCGGCTGGCCCAAAAAAACGCCGGAACTGCAGACCTTCTACCCGACCAGTGTGCTGGTAACAGGTTTCGACATTATCTTCTTCTGGGTCGCGCGGATGATCATGTTTGGTCTGAAGTTCACTGGTGAAGTCCCGTTCCGCGAGGTCTACATCCACGGCCTGATTCGCGATCAGGACGGCCAGAAGATGTCCAAATCGAAAGGCAATGTGCTCGACCCGATTGATTTGATCGATGGCATCGATCTTGAGTCGCTGGTCAGCAAGCGCACGACCGGTCTGATGCAACCCCATCTTGCGCCTCGTATTGAGAAAGCAACCCGCAAGCAATTTGCCGATGGCATACCTGAATACGGTACCGATGCGCTGCGCTTTACCTTTGCATCGCTGGCCACGACGGGCCGTGATATACGATTCGATCTTGGCCGCATCGAGGGCTATCGCAATTTCTGCAACAAGCTATGGAACGCATCGCGTTTCGTGCTGGCGAGCACCGAGGAGAAAGCGAATAGCGCGCCGGTCGATGATAGCCTGCCGGGTCGTTGGATTCGTTCACGCCTCGCGCATACGGTGGCAGAGGTTGAGCGACAGTTTGAGCGTTATCGCCTCGATCTCGCAGCACAGGCGATCTACGAGTTCACCTGGCACGAGTTTTGTGACTGGTACCTGGAGTTATCCAAGGTGGCACTCTTTGACGATGACCCGGATCAAGGCGCCAAGCAAGCGACGATGCAGACGCTGGCCGCGACGCTCGAAGCCTTGCTGCGAGTCATTCATCCCATCATGCCGTTCATCAGTGAGGAAATCTGGCAGCGGGTCGCTGTGCGTGCCGGCGTTGACGGCGACTCCATTTGCGACACTCGCTGGCCCGTTGACCTTAGCAAGCACGTCGATGCACAAGCGGAAGCCGACATGCAGTGGCTGCAGCGCTTTGTGCTCGGCATCCGGCAGATTCGCGGCGAGATGGATATTGCGCCTGGCAAACCGCTGCCCGTGGTACTGCAAGGGGCAAGTGCGAACGACCTAACCAGCCTTGACACGCACGAACACCTGATCCGCAAGATGGCCAATCTGGATACGATCACCGTTCTGGACGACGACCAGGCGCCACCGCCGAGCGCCACGGCGCTTCTGGGCGACATGCAAATCTGCGTGCCAATGGCCGGCCTGATCAACGTCGACAAAGAGCGAGAGCGGCTCGCAAAACAGCTCAACAAGTCCGAGAGCGATCTGGCCCGTACACAAGGCAAGCTCGACAACCCCAGCTTCGTTGACCGCGCGCCAGCCGCGGTGGTTGCGACCGAGCGCCAGCGTGCAGATGAGCATCGTACGCAGATCGAGCAACTACGTGCACAATTGCAGAAGCTCGACACAATGGTGCCTTAGCAACGCCCAAAAGCGTGCATTGAGTGCTGTAACCGGCGGCAGATGGGGCACTGGATCACATTCTGTACGCCCGGATGATGCGCTCGGCGGCGATTTTGGCGATGATGAGACGTTAGCCAGCTTCATCAGGATCGCATAGTGACAAATCCCGTTTCGATCAATCCGGCCAATCAGAATGAACCGCGCGCGGCCTTGGCCAACGCGGTGAAGACGCTCAACACGGTCATTCTTGGCAAGCCCCGGCAAATTGACCTGGCTATTAGCTGCTTGCTGGCCGGTGGGCACCTGCTTATTGAAGATGTCCCCGGCGTGGGCAAGACCACGATGGCGCGGGCGCTCGCAACGGTTTTGGGCTTGCAGTATGCGCGCGTACAGTTCACGAGTGACCTGCTGCCCGCCGACGTCACCGGGATTTCGGTATACCAGAAACATGATGCATCGTTTCGCTTTCACCCGGGGCCCGTATTCACACAGATGTTGCTGGCCGACGAAATCAACCGGGCAACGCCTAAGGCGCAGAGTGCGTTGCTGGAAGCCATGCAGGAGCAGCAGGTTACGGTTGATGGTGTGCCGCACGCGCTACCGCAACCGTTCTTCGTGGTTGCCACGCAGAACCCGGCCGACCAGATAGGCACGTTTGAGTTACCCGAA
>JBCCCC010000045.1:0-21139 GCA_039033695.1 Pseudomonadota bacterium
AAACCGTGTGGTTGCGCTGGCGTTACAGGCGATGTGGCGAGAGGTGCTGCCCGAGCTCACCGTGACATTAATCAACAAGGAGTTTCGCGTGCTGCTTGCCGAGGCGCGATCAGGACAATTCGACGGCATGATTCGCAGTAGCTGGGTTGCCGATTTCAATGACCCGATGCAATTTCTCAACGTATTGGGCACAGGTGCTCCAGCGAATAGCAGCGCCTTTTCTGATAGCCGCTTTGACACGTTGCTGATGGCAGCGAATGCAACGGATCAACCGTCCAGGCGAGCCTCGTCATTGCGTGCCGCGGAGCAAATTGCCGCAGAGCAAGTCCCGGTCATCCCGCTGTACTATTTTGTTTCCAAACATTTGGTCAGTAAGCGGGTGCAAGGCTGGCAGGACAATCCTCTAGACTCGCACTACTCTCGATATCTGAGTATCGAGACTGTGCCAGCTCGGGATCGCCCCTGAATCATGCTTCGTTATGCACTAAGCCGATTGGCGAGCGCGGTTCCGACGCTATTGCTGGTCCTGATTTTGGCGTTTGCACTTGTGCATGCGGCACCTGGCGGCCCGTTTGACACAGAGCGCGTATTGGCGCCGGAGGTCCAGGCACGATTGCAAGCGGCATACGGTCTAGACCAGCCACAATGGCGGCAATTCCTGAACTACCTTGGTGGTTTGCTGCGCGGTGACTTCGGACCGTCATATCGTTATCCGCAATCGTCGGTAGGCGAGCTGATCGCAGATGCCTTTCCCGTGTCAGCAAGCCTCGGTTTGCTGGCGCTGGTGTTTGGCGTTGCCATCGGCGTTCTCGCCGGTACGATGGCGGCGCTCAGGCAGAATCGGTTTGTCGACCATGCCGTCATGACAGTATCAATGACAGGTATCTCGGTGCCGTCGTTTGTGATTGCGCCACTGCTAGTGCTGCTGTTTGCCGTGACGCTACGTTGGCTTCCAGCCAGTGGGTTGCAGTCACCGCAGCACTACGTGTTGCCCGTGTTTGCACTCGCGCTACCGATGGTGGCCTATATCGCACGGCTCATGCGCGCGAGCATGCTAGAGGTGTTGAAGAGTCAGTTCATTCGCACGGCGAGATCGCAAGGCCTCACGCGCACAACGCTCGTGTTTCGCTACGCGATGAAGCCAGCGTTGATCCCGGTTATCTCCTATCTTGGCCCTGCCATCGCCGCTGTGCTGACCGGCTCGGTCGTGATTGAACAGATCTTTAATCTGCCGGGTATCGGGCGACTGTTTATCCAAGGTGCACTGAATCGCGACTACACGTTGGTAATGGGCCTGGTCGTGCTCTACAGCACGCTACTCATTTCTCTCAACTTGTTGGTTGACCTTGTCTACGGTTATCTGGATCCGAGGGTGCGCTACGCATGAGTGATCTGATGCGCAGTGCACGTCGCAGGGGTCTTGGCTGGCACGCCGTGGCAGCCATCGGGCGCGACGCGCTGTTCAAGCTCGCGTCAATTGTGTTGGCGGTCATCATTGTCATGGTGATTGTGGGGCCATGGATTTCGCCGCATAACTACTACGACATGAACACCGACGCCGTCTTGCTGCCACCACAGCTGGCCAATGGTCACTGGTTTGGCACGGATGATCTTGGTCGCGATTTGTTTGTGCGCACGATGCAGGGGGGCCGGATATCGCTGTTGGTGGGTGTCGTGTCAACACTGGTCAGCTTGGTCGTTGGTGTTGCCTGGGGCGCGACCGCCGGTTACCTCGGCGGGCGCGTTGATCATTTGATGATGCGTATTGTTGATATCTTGTACGCGGTCCCATTCATGTTTTTCGTTATCCTGTTGATGGTCCTGTTCGGCAGAAACATCTTGCTGATATTCGTCGCGATCGGTGCCGTCAACTGGCTCGACATGGCGCGTATCGTGCGCGGTCAAACACTCGCGTTGCGTCAGCGCGAATTCGTGCAGGCGGCGGAGATTGTCGGCGCATCGCGGCGCCGAATCATATTTCGCCATATCGTTCCGAACCTGATTGGCATTGTGGTTGTGTATGCAACGCTCACTGTGCCGCAGGTCATCCTCATCGAGTCGTTCCTGAGCTTTCTTGGTCTTGGTGTCCAGGAGCCAATGACATCCTGGGGCGCGCTAGTGCAGCAAGGCACCCAACTGATGGAAATCGCACCCTGGGTGCTGTTGCTGCCGGCAATCATGTTGGCGCTCTCTTTACTCTGCCTCAACTTCATTGGCGATGGCTTGCGCGATGCGTTCGACCCCAAGGACGGTCACCGATGAGTCTTCTGTGCGTCGATGACTTGAATGTCAGGTTTGAGACCGTCGACGAGGAAGTGCGCGCGGTTCGCGACCTGAATTTTCGACTCGAACCCCGCGAGTCGCTTGGCATCGTTGGCGAGTCGGGCTCCGGCAAGAGCCAGGCGATGGCAGCTGTCCTTGGGCTGCTCGCAGAGAACGGGACGGCGACTGGTAGTGTCAGGCTCGACGGTGAGGAGATCCTCAACTTACCGGAGGTCTCATTGCGCAAGATTCGCGGCCGACGCCTGTCCATCGTTTTCCAAGATCCGATGACCTCGCTAAACCCGTATCTCAGCATTGGCTACCAGATGTGTCGCGTACTGGTTGAACAGCGCGGCGTTTCGTTGGATGTGGCACGCAACGAGGTCGTTCGTATGCTGGACGCGGTCAAGTTACCAGCAGCCAAGAGCAGGCTGACCAGCTACCCGCATGAGTACTCCGGCGGCATGCGCCAACGCGTGATGATCGCGGCGGCTATGCTCTGCAGGCCTGATGTACTGATCGCGGATGAGCCTACAACGGCGCTGGATGTGACGGTGCAGGCGAGTATTCTGGATTTGCTCAGGGAACTACAAACCTCTTTCCGAACAGCGCTGATTCTGATCACACATGATCTCGGCGTGGTTGCAGGCACCTGTGACCGACTGATGGTGATGGATAAAGGCAGCGTTGTTGAAGAGGGCACCACAGAGGCCGTGTTTGCCAACCCGGCGGCGGATGTCACGAAAGCGTTGATCGAAGCGGTACCGCGCATTGATCGCCCCCGTCATCAGGCGCGCTTCATTGATCATGACGGTGAGCCTTTGCTGAAGGCGAGTGGGATCAGGGTGCGCTACCCGATGCCTACGCAAGGGTGGCTTCGGCGACGTAAATTTTCGGCAGTTAGAGGCGTAGACCTCTCGTTGTATGGTGGCGAGACGCTTGGCATTGTCGGTGAGTCGGGCTGCGGCAAGTCGTCGCTCGCCCGCGCGCTGCTCAACATCGGTCGCAACGCAGGTGATGTCAGCTATCTCGGGCAGGATATCGTGGCGAGTCGCGGCGAAGGTCTGCAACGCATTCGACGCGACGTGCAGTTCGTTTTTCAGGATCCGTTAGGTTCGCTCGACCCGCGGATGACGATTGAGCAGATCGTTGAAGAGCCAGCGCTGGTTCATCGCCTGGTTGCAGATCGCGACGGTTGCCGCGCACGGGTTATCGAGATGCTTGAACGGGTCGGCCTCGACGCCAGCACGCTTAACCGCTATCCCCACGAGTTTTCGGGCGGTCAATGTCAGCGCGTGGGTATCGCTCGCGCCTTGATCACGCGTCCGCGCGTAATCATCTGCGATGAGGCCGTCAGCGCCCTTGATGTGACAGTTCAGGCCAGCATTCTCAAACTGCTCGCTGAGTTGCAGCGAGAGTTCTCTCTTGGCGTTGCGTTTATTGCCCATGATCTTGCCGTCGTCAGGGATGTCAGTGATCGCGTTATGGTCATGTATCTCGGTCGCGTTGTGGAGGAAGGGCCGGTCGGCGATGTCTATGAGTCGCCGCGACATCCTTATACACGCGCCTTGCTGGATGCAGCACCGCTCCCTGATCCGCGCGTTGAACGCCAGCGCATTGCCAACAGGGAGCCACAACTTGCTGAGCTGCCGGCGCCATGGAATATCCCGGCCGGTTGCGCGTACGCATCGCGTTGCCCCCACGCCACTGATTTATGCCGCGAACAACGGCCAGCACTGAACGCCCTTGGAGATGACAAGTGGCACCGCGTCGCATGCCACTATGCGGGCGATCTTGACCTTGCGCCGGTCGCCTACTCTGACGGTGGCGCAGCCACAGGCATCGGCATGCCGTTGACCGTCAACAAGCCATCTGCATAGGCGAGGTCTGTGACAAACTGGCCCGTATCATCGTCGTCGATGAGCATGCCGGTGCCGCGCATCATTGCAATAGCCTGTTTGACTTCATCGGGACCTTCGCTTGCCGCTGCGACAAACTCGGGCGCCAGCGAAAGATAGACGGTGGCTTTACTGAGTTGCAAAACAGCTGCGCCGACGACCTGAATGTTATTGGCCGCGGGCAATTGGCTGCTGGTTGGCAGCTCGAAGGCGAGATTGCTCTGGATGGCGCCATTTGACGTGGCGACCGATTGGTTCCAATCCAGCGATACCTGGCTGGCAAGAACCTCGCGAAGCGCCGGCAGGTTAGCCTGTAATGTCGCATACGCCTGTTGGCGATCCTTCGCCGTGGTCAGCCGCGCTACCAACGTATTCAATGCTGGCAGCGCGGACAGCTCAATACCATTCAGCGTGACCTGGCCCTCGGTAGTGACGCTGCCCTCGTCGCCTTCAATTGTGAGCGCATAGTCGGCCCCACTGCGAAGCAGGCTGCCCTCCTGAAGGAGTGTCAGCGAGATATCAACGTCCTGGTAATTCATCGCGACGCTACTATCGGCTGGCACGATCTCAAACAATGGAGCAGACAAATCCAGTGTTGTGCGCGAAAGATCAGCGGCGACGAAGTGGCGCAGTGTCATGTCCTGCCAGCGCGCTGAACCGGCGGCATGCTCAGCAGAACCTTCCCGAACCAACCAATCGAACGTGGCATTGCCGGTCAGCCCCAGCGTCGTCCGCAGCGCTAATGGCAGCACCGCGGGCTGCTCGTTGCCTGTTTCTGCGATAAAGCGGCTGTCGGCTTGGGCGAGCGCCGGCGTGAATAGTCCCACCAGTGGACCGTGTGCCACGCGGCTTTGAACTATGACAGCAGGTTGGTCGGCAAACACCCCCTCACCAAACAGCGCGATTAGTGGACCGAGTCGTGAGCGATCGGTAATGGCCAGCCGATAGCGGCTGCCAGATGCAAACCAACCGCGATCAAAGTCCTGTTCAACCATCTCAATCCACGGCGGCAGCGAGCGTGCTATCTCACTGTTGCTGTCATTCAGGGCTTTCTCGGCGACTCGCCCCATGAGGCCAGGCCCGATCAACGCGACAGCAATGAGCGCGATAGCCAAGATCGTGATGAATTTTCTCATGTGGCGCCGTTATCCTGATGCGTAATGAAATGGGCTGTTGCGGCAGTGTACCGCCTGCCTGGACTGATTGGCAGCCAGGCACCACCCTGGTGGCCGAGACCGATGTGATCTGGTTCTGGAAATCACCGCGCCAACCCACTACCATTGCAGCCTTCGTACGGGAGGGGACCCCCGTAGCAACCGAACGGCGCGCCGCCAATGAGAGCCGCGCCTCTAAACCTCGGACTGATTAATGATTAACAGACTGTATTGCACTGCGGCGCTCAAATTGCTTGTCGCCTGTTTTGTGTTGGTTGGCTATAGCCAGAACGCTTCGGCGGAAGGCGACGCTGAGCAAGGCGAAAAGCTCGCCTACACCTGCCTCGGTTGCCATGGCGTTGACAGTTACCGTAACCCCTACCCATCTTACCGAGTGCCCAAATTGGGCGGTCAACATGAGTCGTATATTGCGATTGCACTCAAAGCATATCGCTCGGGCGAGCGCTCGCACGGAACCATGCAGGCCAATGCCGGTTCGTTGTCGGACCAGGATATTGCCGACATCGCGGCGTTTTTTGCCAGCTACGGTGAGGCCAAAGAGGCCGGCGTTGTGACGTCGGGTGTCGCCGAAGGCAAGGAAAAGTCGACTACTTGCGTTGCGTGTCACGGCGAGAAGGGAATCAGCGCCAATGCAATCTGGCCCAATCTTGCCGGTCAACATGAAGACTACCTCGCCAACTCGCTCAAACAATACAAGTTGGCGAATGCTGACGAGACCGGCGGCTACAGTGTACGCAAGAATGCGGTTATGGCCGGCTTGGCTGCTGCGCTCAGTGATGAAGACATTGATGCGTTAGCGAAGTATTTCGCTGCGCAGGAAGGACTGTTCACGACCAAACACAAGTAAGCGCCTAGCGCCAACGTAACACTCAAGACGCGCCGCGGTGATCTGCGGCGCGTTTTTTTATGGCCTCGATTTCTTGTCTGTCCCAGCGGTCGAGATTCTTCAACACCATCCGCATGCGGGGCGTGCGAGACAGGCTGTCTCGATGACGATGCAAGAAGTCCCAGTACAACGCATTGAACGGACAGGCATCCTCGCCGCTACGCTGCGTCGTCGTATATCGACAATCATTACAGTAATTGCTCATACGCTTGATATAGGCACCGCTGGCAACATAGGGCTTCGAGCCGACGATACCGCCATCGCCGTGCAGTGCCATGCCCAGCGTGTTTGGCAGTTCGACCCATTCCACGGCATCGACATAGACGGACAGGAACCAGTCACACACTTGCGTCGGCGCGAGTCCGGCCAGCGTAGCGTAGTTGCCGATGATCATCAGGCGCTGGATATGGTGTGCGTAGCCATTGCGGATGGTGTCACCAATTGTCTGGCGCAGACAGTTCATGTCTGTGTTGCCGGACCAGAACCACTCAGGCAACGGGTGCTCGTGCGAAAAATGGTTAAGCGCCTTGTAGCCCGGCATCTCTTGCCAGTAGATACCGCGGATGAATTCTCGCCATCCCAGTATCTGGCGAACGAAGCCTTCCACCGACGCGAGCGGATACAAATCCGGCTTTGATTGCCAGGCAGCAACCGCAGCATCGATGACCTCGCGCGGATTCAGCAGTTTGAGGTTCATCGACGAGGCGAGCAATGCATGGAAGAGGAAAGGCTCTCCTTGCCACATCGCATCCTGGTATCGGCCGTAAAGCGGTAGACGTTGCTCGACGAACGCGGATAGTGCCTGCAGCGCTTCCTCGCGTGTCACCGGCCAGGCGAAGTTATCGAGACAACCCGGATGATTGGGAAAGCGCTCGTTGACTGTCGTAATCACGGCCTGTGTGGTGCTATCGGGCGCGAATGCTGGCGGCGTGGGTAGCCCTTGCGGCCCTTTGCGCCCAAAACTGGCTCGATTTTCCTTATCGTAGTTCCACTCGCCGCCGACGGGCTCGCCGTCGTCCATCAGCACGTCAAACCGACGCCTTTGCTCGCGGTAGAAGTACTCCATGGTGAGCTGCTTGCGGCCCCTCGCCCAGGACGCAAATTCGTCATTTGTGACAAAAAAGTGACAGTCCTCGCACACCTCAAGCGGGATGTCCGCAGCGCGGCAAGTTACTCGCATGTCCTCGAGCAAGCGCCACTCACCAGGTTGCACAACACACACCCTCGCAGGTCGTAACGCCTTGATTGCATCGGCCAGGCCCTGCGCAATATCGTTGATTCCGTTGGTCAAATCACGGTATTCAACGGTCCAGCCATCATCTCGCAGTGCTTGTGCGTAATGGCGCATAGCGGATAGGAAGAGCGCAATCCGGTGCTTATGGGTCCATACATGTGTCGATTCCTGTTCGCACTCGATCATTAAGACCCGATCACGGTGCCGACGCGCTTTGACCAACGCAGGATTCGTGGCGTCCAACTGATCGCCGAGAATCAGAATCAGTGTGTCGCAGGATTGGTTGGCCATGGGCGCTCAGCGTTGTCGGTAAACGGTCCCGGAGTGTATCGCTCTGCGCTCTTCCTCAACAGTCGTTGACAAAAAAACAACAAATAGCGGTTGTTCCTTGGCAGCCTAAGCCTCACAATACGCGCTCACGTCGGGTGAGCATGTTTGCGCCCGACACAAAATCTCGATTTTGGGGAGGAGCCTTAGATGCCATCCGCAACCGCTACACGTGCGCTGCTTGTTTTTGCTGCACTGATTCTCTCATTGCCTGCCAATGCCGCCGATGGCGAAGGCCAGGTTTATATTACGCCGGCGTTTGATCTTGTCGATGATGACAAGGACCGCGACGTAGAAGACACCACTAGCGTATCGCTGGCGGTCGGCTATTCCTACACCGAGCGCTGGAGCGTTGAAGCCTTTGCACACAGCGCCAGTTACAGCGCGCTGGGTACGGCTAACGCCCAGGACCACCTGGAAGTGGGACTGAATGGCCTGGCGGTTTTCCATCGTGACAGCCTGGTGTCGCCCTACTTGCTGGCTGGCCTGAGTAATCTTTACAAAGACTTTGATTCAGGCAACGAAGATCACCTGCTGAATGCCAGCGTTGGCGCTGGTGTGCTGTTTAGTACCAACGATCGATTCGGTTTCCGCTTGCAGTACCGTCATCGCGCCGAGCTTGGTGGAACAGAGTTCGCCGACAACATCTACAGCCTTGGCCTGCAGTTCGCACTGGGAGAGCCGCGCAACAAGATCGTTGACTCAGATGGCGACGGCGTTGCCGACATGGTTGATCGTTGTCCGAACACCGCACCCGGCACGATGGTCGACTCCACCGGTTGTGAACTCGATTCGGACAATGACGGCGTTGTCGACAGCATCGATGAATGCCCGAGCACTCCGGCTGGTGATCGCGTCGATGCCAAAGGCTGCACGGTTGTACTCGACTCTGACAACGATGGCGTTGCGGACGGTGCTGACCAGTGCCCACGTTCTCCGGCTGGCGTGACGGTTGATGCGCGCGGTTGCGAAATCGATAGCGACAACGACAGTGTCGTCGACAGCAAAGACCAATGCCCGAACACCGCTGGAGGTGTTCGCGTTGATGTCAACGGTTGTGAGATCAAGGACGTGATCAGGCTGCCTGGCGTAACCTTTGAGACCAACTCTGACCGGTTGTTGCCTGGCGCCGAGCAGGTGCTTGATGATGCCGCTGCGACGTTGCGCAAGAACGACGACCTCGTCGTTGAGGTTGCTGGTTACACCGATAGCGATGGCGCTGCGGCGTACAACGAATCGCTCTCGGAGCGTCGGGCACGCACGGTTCGTAATTACCTGGTCAACGGTGGCGCGAATGCTGACAACCTGACCGTTCGCGGTTACGGCGAGGCTGACCCGGTTGCCGACAATACGACGGCTGCCGGCAAAGCCGCTAACCGACGCGTCGAACTGCGTATTCAGAACCAGTAATACGCCAAAAGATAAGCCCCGGCGCGGCACGCCGCGTCGGGGCTTTTTTTACGCTCTCAAACGCCAAATGATAGTCGCAACAACAGATGCAGACGCGTTGTCGGTGCAGCTCGCACGCGGCGCCAAGGCCATGGATCTGGCACTTGGCGATACGGCCCATGCGCAGCTGATTGCGTTGGTGGAGCTGCTGGCTAAATGGAACCGCGCTTATAATCTGACGGCGATAACTGATCCGCCCGAAATCGTTGCTAAGCACTTGCTCGATAGCCTGTCACTGTTGCCATTCGCTGAGGCGCAGCATTTATTGGATGTTGGCACAGGTGCGGGTTTTCCAGGACTGCCATTGGCGATCATGCGACCGCAGCAAGACTTCACGTTGCTGGATAGCAGCGCCAAAAAACTGAGATTTATTGATCAAGCATGTGCCGAGCTATGCCTTGAGAATGTGACCACCGCTCATGCAAGAGTTGAGTCGTTCGAGTCAACGGCGCCTTTCGACGCGATTTCCTGCCGCGCATTTGCGAGCCTTGCACGCGTGGTGTCCTGGGTGGATCATTTGTTGGCACCTGGTGGCCGAATCCTGGCGATGAAAGGCCATATTGATGCCGATGAGCAGTCTGCGGTGGCGGACGACTGGCGCGTCGTCAATCATCCGGTAGTGGTACCCTTTGTGGACGGCGCCCGACATATTGTCGAGCTCACCAGGCGCGATCGCGCACCGTAAGCACAGTTTGGATAAGACGATGACCCGAGTTCTGGCGATTGCCAATCAAAAAGGCGGCGTGGGCAAGACCACGACCAGCGTCAATCTTGCGGCATCGCTGGCAGCCACGCAGCGTCGGGTCTTGTTGATCGATATTGACCCTCAGGGTAATGCCACCATGGGTAGCGGTATCGACAAGATGAGCCTCGAGCGCAACACCTGCGATGTATTGCTCAACGAGGCTAGCGCAGCGGACACAATTGTCAGTGCCCCAGACAGCGGTTTTGCCATCATGCCCGGCAACGACGATCTGACGCTGGCCGAGGTTCAACTGCTCAACGAGATCGGTCGTGAATTACGTTTGCGAAAAGCGTTACAACCCATATTGGGAATGTACGACTTCGTGCTGATTGATTGCCCACCGTCGATCAATATGCTGACCATCAACGCGCTGACGGCGGCCGACGGCGTGTTGATTCCTATGCAGTGCGAGTATTACGCGCTGGAAGGCCTGAGTGCGCTGCTTAACACCATCGAGCAAGTTCGCGACACCGTGAACCCGCAACTTGAGATGTACGGTTTGCTGCGCACGATGTTCGATCCTCGCAACAATCTGGCCAACGATGTGTCAGCCCAGTTACATGAGCATTTCGGTCAAAAGGTGTATCGCACAATCATTCCGCGTAATGTCCGCCTGGCAGAGGCCCCTAGTTTTGGTCGCCCCGTGCTCTTGCACGATCGCCATTCGAGAGGTGCACTTGCGTATCTCGCGCTGGCCGGGGAGATCATCCGGCGCGAAGAGTCGCTTGCAGCGGCCGCAACAGCGCAATAGGGTAGCGACAGCTTAAGCTCAAGGTTCAACACTGACATGGTCAACAAGCGAAAAAGTCTGGGTCGAGGTCTGGGTGCATTGCTCGGCGAAAATGCCAAGGCGGCAACGACGCGGGTGTCCGCAGCGGCAACCCCGACAGCCAGTAGCACGAGCGAATTGCCGGTGGACTTGCTGCAACGTGGTGAGTATCAGCCGCGCGTTGATATGCGCAAAGACACGCTGGACGAACTTGCTGCATCAATCAAGGCGCAGGGCATCGTGCAGCCGATCGCGGTGCGCCCACTCGGTCCCGGCTCAGGTAGCGAACAACGCTATGAGATCATTGCGGGTGAGCGTCGCTGGCGAGCAGCGCAGCAAGCCGGGCTGACCGCCGTGCCGGTTGTGGTGCTTGACGTTTCTGATAGCGATGCCGTGGCGATGGCGCTCATCGAGAACATCCAGCGCGAGGACCTCAACCCGCTGGAGGAGGCGCGCGCGCTGGAACGCCTGATTCAGGAGTTTGACCTTACGCATCAGCAGGCAGCCGAGGCCGTTGGCCGGTCGCGTGCCTCGGTGAGTAATCTGTTGCGCTTGCTAGACCTCGGTGATGATGTACAGGCTTTGCTCGAATCGCGCGCCATTGATATGGGGCATGCGCGAGCGCTGCTGGGGCTGGGTGCCGGCAGGGCACAAAGTGAATTGGCGCGGGAAGTCGCTGCGAAACAGCTATCAGTGCGCGATACAGAAAAGCGGGTCCGGGCGCTCAGCACTGGTCCTGCGAAGAAGAAGCCGGCGCCCAAGAAAGACCCCAACATCGCCCGGCTCGAGGCAGATCTGACTGACAAGCTAGGCGCAACGGTGTCCGTGAAACACGCCAGCGGTGGCAAAGGCAGCCTCGTGATTGGCTACAACAGCCTCGATGAGCTGGAAGGCATTCTCGACCGTATTGGCTAAGCGACCGGGCTCTGACTGCTGCGATACGCACCCGTGAGCTCGGAGATCTCCAGGGCATTGGCTGCATCCACGGCTGGGTAGCAGCTCTGGATAATGTTGGGCATCACGGCCTCTGAAATGAAAAAGCCCTGCATCTTGTCGCAACGGATTTCCTTCAGAAAATCAAATGTTGCGGCGTCCTCGACGCCTTCTGCACAGACGGTTATTCCCAGCGCGTGTGCCATACCGGTCACGGCGGCCAGAGCCTGGCGCGTGATGGCATTGTCGCGCGCCTGGATCAGCAATGATGCGTGGATCTTGATTTCGTCGAAATCGAGTTTGCCGAATGCGCTCAGCGAGTTGCGCGCGGCGCCAAAGTCATCGAGAGACATGCGAAAACCCTTGCGGCGCAATGCAGAGATTACCCTGGAGCAATCGTCTTCCGCCCCCGCAATGTTTGGCTGCGGTACTTCAAAGGTGATGGCATCACAAGGCAAGTCGAACTTGGCCATCAATTTTTCGTAGTGACCGGCCAGCTCTAGGTCGCCAAGCAGGCACGTATCCAGATTGACGCAACCGTTGAGGTGGAGCCCGTTGCGGCGCCAGTTGTTCAGCTGGGTCAGCGTTTGCGTCAGCACGTAGTCGCCGATGGCAGGCATCAAACCATGCTCGACTGCGGACGGGAGGAAATCCAACGGTGAGATGCGGCCTCGTTCAGGGTGTCGCCAGCGAATCAATGCCTCCGCCTCGGTCGTTACCCAGTCGTTGCGGCCGGTCATACGGGTCATCTTCGGCTGGTACTGCACCAAGAACTGGTCTTCGGCAAGTGCGCGTTGTAGCTCGGCTCGGCTAATATCGGTCATATCAGTCAGTCATCCGTTTCCTGAGTGAGAATTCTGGTTTCGCCTTTTCGGCGTCTTTCAGACATAGCGGCCAGATCTTGCAAAACTGTACGCGACCCATGGCGCCACAGATGTGTCGCGTTTCCCACTCTCGTCAACTCCCACCGGTCCGTATTGGGCAGCCTGGCTGGCCTAACGAGGCCGGGCCGGCGCCGTTTCAAAGCAGCGCTGCCGGTGCCTCAAAGGTAGCGTTGCAAGCTGTATACATAATCAGTCGCAAAATCAGCGTTCTGCAGGTTTTTTTTACAAAGGGGGTTTGATGCGCTGCGTCATAGCCTTTATACTGCCGCGGCTTGGTCACCTACGGCTGGCAAAACGCCAAGGAGTTGCACAGTGCGATTAGGCGCTGTCCCCGCCCGCATCGTTGCGTGGCAGGCGATTGTCGGATGTGTCGGAGCAACAATGTGGCTGCTGGAAAGTGTACCGGCCAGCCTTGCGGCACTCGCGGGAGGCTTGGGCAGCGCACTGCTCAGTTTCCATTTCGCGGCACGGGTGTTTTCCCGTACAGAATTAGCGCCGCCACAAGTGATTGTGGCGGCATTTTATCGCGCCGAAGCATTCAAGTTACTTGCTGCGGCGCTGATGTTCGGCCTGATGGCCAAGTTTTTTGTGGATGTATTCATCCCGTTCCTGAGCACATTCGCAGCGACGCTGCTGGTGTTCTTCGCGGCACTGCTTTGGGTGACCAGCGATAGCTCTGAACAGGACGCATCTGAGCTTTAATAAAGGGCGTCGCGCCCCCATATCTTTATATGAGTGGATGCGGCGGCACAACTAACGAAAGAGTGGATCGAGCGGATGGCTGGTAGCGACGCAGGACGGACACCGACAGAGTACGTATCGCATCATTTGCAGCACCTGACTGTTGGTGAAGGTATCTGGACGCTGCACATCGATACGATGTTCTTTTCCGTCGTGTGCGGCGCTGTTTTTGTCGGCATCTTCTGGTTGGCCGCACGTCGGGTAACCGCAGGAGTACCCGGTAAATTCCAAGGATTCATTGAGATGATCCTCGAATTTATCGACGATTCGGTCAGGGAAAGCTTCCATGGGCCACGGGCATTCGTTGCACCGTTGGCGCTGACGATCTTCGTCATGGTTCTGTTCTGGAACCTGCTGGACATTGTTCCGGTCGATTTGCTCCCCTACGCTGCCGAGCTGTCTGGCATCCCTTATCTCAGAATTGTCCCGTCTGCTGACCCGAACGCCACGTTTGGCCTGTCGCTGACCGTGCTTGTGCTGATCTTTGTGTACAGCGTCAAAGGCAAGGGTTGGGGCGGGTTCGCCAAAGAGCTGCTATTCCACCCGTTTGGCAGCAACCCGGTACTGATCCCATTCAACCTGATCCTCAACATCGTTGAGTTGATCGCCAAGCCCATTTCACTGGCCATGCGATTGTTCGGCAACCTGTATGCGGCGGAACTCATCTTTATCCTGATCGCCATGTTGCCGTTCTACGTCAACTGGATCCCGGGCAGCCTGTGGGCCTTGTTCCACATCATGGTTATCCCGTTGCAGGCCTTTATTTTCATGACGCTGACTGTGGTCTACCTCAGTCTGGCGTACGAGAACCACTAGATTTTTATTTGCTTAACTCACCAGAGTAATTGTTAGGAGTCACAATGGAATTTATCGCGCAAATCCAAAGCAGCACCGCTATCGCTGTAGGTCTTATTTTCGCCTTCGCAGCGCTCGGTACCGGTATCGGTTTCGGCCTGTTGGGTGGCAAGTTCCTGGAAGGCGCGGCACGCCAGCCTGAGCTGGCCGGCATGCTGCAGGTACGTATGTTCATCATCGCGGGTCTGCTCGATGCGCTGTCAATTATTGGCGTTGCGTTTGCTGCCCTGCTGCTGTTCGCTAACCCGCTGATCGCGGCTGTTTCAGGCGGCTAACATCCATCTAGTCGGACGTTACAGGTTGGCTGAAGGAGCGCGACAGTGACAATTTCAATGTGGACATTGATCGGCCAGATGATCACCTTCCTGGTGTTTGTCTGGGTGGTCATGACGAAAGTCTGGCCCCCGCTGATGGGCGCCGTTGAAGAGCGCCGCAAGAAAATTGCGGATGGTCTTGCCGCCGCAGAGCGCGGTCAACAGGACCTGGCGAAAGCCGAGTCTCGCGTTGACGAGTTGGTTACTGATGCAAAAGGTCAGGCAGCTGAGATTCTCGACCAGGCGCGCGCACGTGCCAACGAGATCATCGCTGAAGGCAAGGCAGAAGGTCAGCGCGAGCGTGAGCGTCAGCTAAGTGCGGCACAGGTAGAGATCGAACAGGAAACCAACCGCGTACGCGAAGAGCTGCGCAACCAGGTTTCTGCGATCGCGATTGCCAGCGCCGAGAAGATCTTGAAACGTGAAATCGACGGCAGCGCTCATCAAGACCTGCTCGGCGATCTTGCCAAGCAGATCTGACTGAGCAGGTAGCACCGGATATGGCAGAAGACAACACATTAGCCCGCCCCTATGCTCAGGCTCTGTTTGAGCTGGCATCGGCTGATTCGACCATGGCGGAATGGGCAGCGGCACTCGATGCTGCAAGTCTGGTTACGCAGCAGGAGCAGTTGCTCAAGTTGGTCGATAACCCGGCGATCACCAGCGACACGCTGTTGGGGTTGTTGCAGGACGTGCTTGGCGGCATACCGTCGGCGGCCATCCTTGCGGATAAGTCCAGCAAGGGTGCCAACTTCCTGAAGTTGCTGATCGAGAATGATCGACTTGATGTGTTGCCCGAGATCGCGACCCGCTTTGAGGCATTGAAAGATGCAGCCGAGAACACGATCGATGTGACCATTTCCAGCGCTACCGGCATCAACGATTCACAGGCCAGCGAAATCACCCAGGCTTTGACGACGCGACTGGGTCGCGCCGTCAACGTTACAACGACCATTGATGAAGACCTGATTGGCGGCGCCGTTATTCGCGCTGGCGATTTCGTCATCGACGGCTCTGTGCGCTCGCAGCTGACCAAGCTGTCCGGCGTGCTGAGCAAGTAAAAGGAACGAGACATGTCACTTAAAGCGTCTGAGATCAGTGAGCTGATTAAAGAACGAATCGAGAACTTCGATGCAGCGGCAGAAGCCCGCGATGTCGGTACCGTAATCGGCGTATCCGACGGCATCACCCGTATCCACGGGCTGAGCGACGCGCGCTACGGCGAAATGCTCGAGTTTCCAGGCAATACGTTCGGCCTCGCGCTGAACCTGGAGCACGACAATGTTGGTGCGGTTGTTCTGGGTGACTACAAGCATATCTCCGAAGGCGATACGGTCAAGACCACCGGTCGAATCCTTGAGGTGCCTGTCGGTGATGCGCTGCTCGGTCGGGTTGTGAACTCTCTGGGAGAGCCGATTGATGGCAAGGGCGTCATCAAGACAAGCGATTCATCGCCTATCGAGAAAGTTGCGCCGGGCGTCATTGACCGCAAATCGGTCGACCAGCCATTGCAGACCGGCCTGAAAGCGATTGACGCAATGGTGCCGATCGGTCGCGGGCAGCGTGAGTTAATTATCGGTGACCGCCAGACGGGTAAGACCGCTGTTGCGATTGATGCGATTATCAATCAGAAAGGCACGGGCATTAAGTGTATTTACGTTGCGGTTGGCCAGAAAGACTCCTCTGTTGCTGCCGTTGTCCGTAAGCTCGAAGAAGAAGGCGCGATGGAACACACCATAGTCGTCAATGCATCGGCTGCACAGTCAGCTGCCATGCAGTACATCGCCCCATACTCTGGTACTTCTATGGGTGAGTTCTTCCGTGATCGCGGTGATGATGCACTGATCATCTTCGATGACCTGACCAAGCAGGCACAGGCTTATCGCCAAGTGTCACTGCTGCTGCGTCGTCCGCCAGGTCGTGAAGCTTACCCCGGTGATGTTTTCTACCTTCACTCGCGTTTGCTTGAGCGTGCTGCTCGCGTCAACGAGAAGTTCGTCGAAGAGCAGACTGGTGGCAAAGTCACTGGCAAAACCGGTTCGTTGACCGCGCTGCCGATCATTGAGACGCAGGCAGGTGACGTATCAGCCTTCGTACCGACCAACGTGATCTCGATTACCGATGGCCAGATCTTCCTCGAAACTGATTTGTTCAACGCAGGTATCAGACCTGCCATTAACGCGGGCCTGTCGGTGTCGCGCGTTGGCGGCTCAGCGCAGACCAAAATCATCAAGAAGCTTGGCGGCGGTGTTCGCCTGGCGCTGGCGCAGTACCGTGAGCTCGCGGCGTTTGCACAGTTCGCATCAGACCTGGATGAGCTGACACGCAAGCAGCTCGAACGCGGTCAGCGCGTTACTGAGCTTATGAAACAGAAGCAGTACTCGCCGCTTTCGGTTGGCGAAATGGCACTGTCTTTGTTTGCCGCTAACGAAGGCTATCTGGATGACGTGCCGGTCGACAAAGTGGTCGACTACGAGGAAGCGATGCATGACTTTGCGCGCAACTCGCAGGCCGAGTTGCTGGATACGATTAATGCGACGGGCGCGCTGAACGACGAGATCGAAAGCGGTATGCGTAGTGCGCTCGACGCGTTCAAGAGCACCGGCGTTTACTAGTATTACGACGGCATTGGTCGACGTTTCACCGAATTAACTGGACAGAGCATGGCAAGCGAAAAAGAAATCCGCACAAAGATCAAGAGCGTCAAATCAACGCAAAAGATCACGCGCGCGATGGAAATGGTGGCCGCCAGCAAGATCCGCAAGGCGCAAGCGCAGATGGACGCGTCCAGGCCGTATGCTGACCGCATCCGCCGGGTTATTGCGCACTTGTCAGAAGCGAACCCTGAGTATCGCCACCCATGGTTGGATGAGCGAGAGGTCAAGCGCGTTGGTTATATTGTGGTGTCTTCCGATCGTGGCCTGTGTGGCGGTCTGAACGTCAACCTGTTCAAGAAGCTCATTAGCGAGATCGTCGAATGGGAAGCCAAGGGTGTCAAAGTTGATTTGGCACTGATCGGTTCGAAAGCCGTGCAGATGTTCAACCGCATTGGCGGCAACGTGCTCGCGACCGTTACCCAGCTTGGCGATAAGCCGCACATGAATGACCTCTTGGGCCTCATCAAAGTCATGCTGGATCAATATAGCGACGGCAACATCGACCGGTTGTTCCTGACGCATAACGAGTTCAAGAGCGCGATCAGCCAGAAGCCGCAGACTCTGACGTTGTTACCCGTGAGCGAAATCGAGCACGAAGATGAGCTACAGCAGTACTGGGACTACATCTACGAGCCCGATGCTGCGGAATTGCTTGATGATGTCCTGACACGCTATGTCGAGTCGCAGATTTACCGCGGTGTGGTTGAAAACTTCGCCTGCGAGATGGCGGCCAAGATGGTTGCGATGAAGTCAGCAACGGACAATGCCGGCGACTTGATCGATTCATTGCAACTTCAGTACAACAAGGCCCGCCAGGCGGCGATCACGCAGGAAATCAGCGAGATCGTAGGTGGCGCGGCAGCCGTAAGCGGCTAACACATTTTTAGAATTAGCAGCTACGGCTGCAGGTATAGACCGAGGAAATATTAATGAGCACTGGAAAGACCGCGCAAATCATCGGCGCCGTAGTCGACGTGGAATTCCCGCGTGATGCGATTCCGAACGTGTACGATGCCCTGGTCCTTGAAGACACGGGCCTGACGCTTGAGGTTCAGCAGCAGCTGGGCGATGGCGTTGTACGTACCATTGCGATGGGTGCCAGTGAGGGCTTGCGCCGCGGCATGGATGTCAAAAACACGGGCAGCCCAATTGCAGTGCCGGTTGGTCAGGCGACGCTAGGTCGCGTGATGGATGTCCTGGGTGATCCGCAGGATAAGGCTGGCCCAATCAAGACCGAAGATCGCATGCCGATTCACCGTCTGCCCCCTTCCTATGAAGAGCAGGCGGCATCTACCGAGCTGTTGGAAACAGGCGTCAAGGTTATCGACCTGATCATGCCGATCGCGAAAGGCGGAAAGGTTGGTCTGTTCGGTGGTGCCGGTGTTGGTAAGACCGTGACGCTGATGGAGCTGATCAACAACATCGCTAAAGCGCACGATGGCTTGTCGGTATTTGCTGGTGTTGGTGAACGTACTCGTGAAGGTAACGACTTCTACTACGAGATGGAAGAAGCCGGCGTCCTCGACAAGGTAGCGCTGGTTTACGGTCAGATGAACGAGCCTCCTGGTAACCGCCTGCGCGTGGCGCTCACCGGACTAACCATGGCTGAGTACTTCCGCGATGAAGGTCGTGATGTATTGATGTTCATCGATAACATCTACCGTTACACGCTGGCAGGTACTGAAGTATCGGCACTGCTCGGTCGTATGCCATCGGCGGTAGGTTACCAGCCGACACTGGCCGAAGAGATGGGTGTGCTTCAGGAGCGCATCACCTCAACCAAGACCGGCTCGATCACGTCATTCCAGGCGGTTTATGTACCGGCGGATGACTTGACGGATCCGTCACCGGCGACAACCTTCGCTCACTTGGACGCAACATTGGTATTGTCTCGTCAGATCTCCGAGCTGGGTATCTACCCGGCGGTAGACCCGCTCGATTCCACCAGCCGTCTGCTTGACCCGAACGTGATCGGTGAAGAGCACTACAATGTTGCGCGCGACGTTCAGGCCGTGTTGCAGACCTATAAAGAGCTGCAGGACATCATCGCTATCCTGGGTATGGATGAGCTGTCCGAAGAGCAGAAGCAGACGGTAACCCGCGCACGTAAGATTCAGCGCTTCTTGTCGCAGCCGTTCTTTGTTGCCGCACAGTTCACGGGCGCTGAGGGTAAATACGTGTCCTTGAAAGACACCATTCGCGGTTTCCGCGGCATTGTCGATGGCGATTTTGATCACCTGCCAGAGCAGGCGTTCTACATGGTCGGTTCCATCGAAGAGGCCGTTGAGAAAGCCAAAGGCATGCAGAACTAAGTTATGGCTACGTTGCACGTCGACATCGTCTCGGCAGAAGGCGAGATCTATTCGGGCGAAGCCAACATGGTGTTTGCCCCGGCGCAGATGGGCGAGATCGGAATTGCACCGCGTCACGCACCGCTGTTGACGGCACTCAGCCCCGGTGAGGTTCGCGTTGAATCTACCGAGGGTGAAGACAAGTTCTTCTATATCACTGGCGGCATGATCGAAGTGCAGCCGAACATGGTGACGGTATTGGCTGATACCGCATTACGTGACGATCAGCTGGACGAGGCGGCAGCCCTGGAAGCGCGTGAAGCCGCGGCCCAGGCGCTCGAAGGCGCATCGGAAACCATCGACCTTCAGCGTGCGCAGCGTGAACTGGCCGAAGCCGAGGCACGCTATCGCGCGGCGAAAAAACTCAAAGGACAGCGCTAGCGGTCAACGCCGGCACACGCCGTGTCCAACATCGATCAGGTTGAGTTTCGCGAGGCAACTGTCGCCGACGTCGCTCGATTGGTGGCTTTTTCTCGTCGCACCTTCAATGAATTTTTCGGCGCCGACAATTCAGCCGAGAATATGCGCGCGTATCTTGACGCGTCGTTTACCGAGGCGCTGCAGGCCCGGGAAGTTGAAGACGCTAACACTCGCGTCGTTCTCGCAGTCGATGGGGCCGATATCGTTGGCTATACCACCGTTGTCCGGTCTGCTGCGCCTGAAGTCGTCACCCATCCACACGCAATCCAATTACATCGGTTCTATGTTGATACGCCGTGGCATGGCAGCGGCTTGGCCAATCGTCTGATGGCTGCCGTGGATTCGGCTGCACGATCTCTCGATGGCACGCATGTCTGGCTGGCCGTCTGGGAGCACAACCCTCGTGCCATTCGCTACTACAGCAAACAGGGCTTCGCTGACGTGGGCACCATGCCGTTTACGCTTGGCAACGAGTTGCAGACTGACCGCGTGCTGGTGCGAGAGGTGATAGCCTAGACAAAGGCGGTCACATGATCGCGCAATACGACATGACCATTACACATTACTTTTTGCGAGCGTGGCGACGCGCATGAGGCCGTTACGACTTGTGCTGCTGCCAGGTTTTGATGGCACTGGTGAATTATTCGCGCCACTGCAGGCGGAGTTTAACGATTGGCCGACGACGGTCGTCGCCTACGCCGATTTCGCCAGCCTCGAGGAGTACCTTGCTCATGCGGAGTCACTGATTCCGAAGAACGAACCGGTCTGTCTCGTAGCGGAGTCGTTCTCCGGGCCGATTGCGCTACATTTGATGCAGCGCGCCCAGCGCGACTACCGCTGTGCCATGCTCTCCACGACGTTCGCGAAGCCGCCACTCGGTCTGGTGTTGTCACTGGCACAAAAACTGCGCCTGGCGTCGTTCGTCGTGCCCGCCGTCAGTGAGCGTATCCTTCGAATGTTCTGTTTGAATGGCGTGCGTGATCTTGCGCTGCTGCACGACATCGTTGCCGTTGTTCGCTCGATTTCTCAACAGACGATCCAAAGCCGCTTGCTTGCGTTGACGCAAATGGATGCCAGTGGGTTTCTGGCGGACATCAAGCAACCGATCGACGTGTTGACAGCGGCTAAGGACAGAATCCTGCGCCAGCGTTTTTCGACCAGCCTGATCACCGACATACCGGACGTTCGCCACCATGTCATCGATGGCCCTCACCTGCTGTTGCAAGCGCAGGCGCCCGC
>JBCCCC010000046.1:0-20867 GCA_039033695.1 Pseudomonadota bacterium
ATTGAAGATGAGGTCCAGTTCCTGACGTTGCTGGCGAAGCGCCTCCATCGCCATTTTTTGACCAATCTCGTTGGCAATCCACTGTGACAACATCGCCACAAATGACTGCTCGCGCGGTCCAAATGCTTGTGTCCGAGGCGATACACTGGAAAAACACAGCGTTCCATAAGGCGCGCCGCCGATAGCCGTTGCGACGCCAATGTAGGACCCATGACCAGACTTCTGGAAGCGCGGCATTGAGCGCATTGCGTGGTTCGTGAACGGATCAAATGCCAACACCCCTTTGTTCATCAAGGTGCGCGCGCAGTATGTCTCATCGAGCGCAAACCGCGTGCCGGGCGCGAGCACACCGCTTCTGTCGCGCACGTACTCCGCGGTGTAGTCACTAGCGACGATGCGACTGACAATCGCAGTATCCAGCCCCAGGTAGTCCAGGCCAATATCCAGTAAGCGATTGATGTGTTCTTCGGCCGTCAGGTTTTTGTCGGTGAGCAGCTCATAGACTTGCTCGCGCATGACCTCATCGAGTTTTCGCTCGGAAATATCAACGATGGATCCTGCGATTCGTTCCGGTTGCCCGTCTGCGTGCCAGGTTGCCTGCGCCGTTGCCCGCACCCACAGGTAATGCCCGTCCTGATGTCGCAATCGGTACTCGGTCTCGAAGGGAACACCTTCATTGATGTGCGCTTGCGTTTCGCGCGTTACGCGGTCGCGATCGTCCGGGTGCACGAGGTCGGCAAAACGCGCCAATGAAACCGACGAGTCATCATCGTTGAGACCAACGATCTCGCGAAATCGGGGCGACCAATAGAGTGTGTTGTCGGTCAGGTTCCAATCGCAAAGACCCGCGTTGGAGCTACGTATTGCCAGGTGATATCGCGCGTTGATGTCTTCCAACTCGGCTTTCAACGTGCGCTGGTCGGTGACGTCCTGGAAGATTCCGAATACGGCAGTTGCCTTCCCTCGACCGTTTGTTTGGATCATTGAGCGCGAGTGCACCCAGCGAACCGTGCCGTCATCGCGCACGATACGGCATTCGAATTCAAACGGTTGTTTGTCCTCGATCGCCTTGGCTAAGGCATCACGCACGCCTGGCGCATCTTCCGGGTGATAGAAATCTAGAGCGCTATTAACTTCCGGCACGAACGTGGCGGCGTCTTTGCCATGGATACGATATATCTCGTCGGACCAGAACAGCGAGTCGGACTCGAGACTGATAAACCAGTGCCCGACGCCAGCCACGCGCTCGGCCAGTTCGAGCATTTGGGCCTTTTCCGTTGGGCCGATAGTCTGAATGCTAGCGAGAGCGACTGATACTGTGGACATGCTGCAGGATTCCCTTACTACAGAATGGGTTATGTACGCTGCTGGCCAACGCACGGATGCCGGCGCCATGCTTATGACGCGGCAATAGTAGACTTAGCGGCGGTAAGCCGGGAATCTTGACCGCTTCGCGGCTGGCGTTGCGCGAGCCGTCGGATCTTGTATCAATGATGTCGGTCGCGTGGACACGTCGTCAGCGGAGCAACGACTTCAGTAGTCTCATCGCGTTGGCTTCGTAACTATGGCCAAACAGGTTGACGTGGTTGAGCACGTGATAGAGCTGGTACAGCGGCTCTCGGCGGGCATACCCGGCATCCAACGGCCAGGTTTCCTGGTAGGCCTCATAAAAGGCTGAGCTAAAGCCACCGAACAATCCGGTCATGGCAATGTCGGTTTCACGATCGCCATAGTAGGCCGCCGGGTCATAAAGCACCGGTCTACCGCGCACGACACCGCGATTACCTGACCAAAGATCACCGTGCAATAGCGAGGCCCGCGGTTGCCGGTCAGCTAGCAATTGCGGTATGGCGTCGATGAGCGCTTGCGTCGCGTCCAAGAGGGCCCGGCTTGCGCCGCGATTGCGCGCCAGCGCCAGTTGCGGCGCCAGGCGAGCATCGGCAAAGAACCTGGCCCAGCTCTCATGCCAAGTGTTCACTTGAGGCGTGCGCCCTATCCAATTGTCTTGATGCCAGCCGTAGCGCGATGCTGTGTGCTTGTGCATGCCTGCCAGCGCTTGCCCGAGCAGGGCGTCGGCGGCACGGGTCGGCGCCTCCAATACGAGCCACTCCAACGCAAGATAGGCGCAGCGTCCCGCAACACCCGATGCGATGGTTTCGGGTACACGGACACTCTTCGAGTTGCGCAACGCAGACAGGCCAGCAGCTTCCGCGGCCAACACTGGTGCGCTGTCCAATGGCGCGGTCTTCAAGAACAGCGTGCGAGCGCCGAGCGCCAATCGCCAGCTGCTGCCACTGTCACCGCCGGCAACGGGCTGCGCTGCCTGCATGTCTGAGATGTCAAGGCCGGCTGCTTCCAGTTCGGTTGCAATGGCCTGCCAGTCAGCCACATTGAGAGACCGTGCGATCGACCTGCACCGTGGCGCGATATCGTAATCGCGGTGGTCGAGCACAATGCATCAAGGCGCGGCGTCGCTGGACAGCATCAGCGACGGATCAATGGCAACACCACTGAGATACACACTCCAGTGAAGATGGGCCCCGGTAACGCGTCCGGTTGCACCGACCAGTCCAATCGTCTCGCCGAGCGTGATCCGATCGCCCTTGGTGACAAGAACCTCCGACAAGTGGCAGTAAAGAGTGACCAATCCATTGCCGTGGTCGAGCATCACTGTCTTGCCATTGAAAAAGAAATCGCCGGTTGCGGCGACTATGCCCGCAGCAGGTGCACGCACTGGCGTGCCAGCCGGTGCGGCGATATCCATGCCGCTATGTGGATTGCGCGGTTGGCCATTAAAGAAGCGTCGTGAGCCAAAGCTGTCGCTGCGCTTTCCCGGCACCGGCACCAATTCGAACACGGCGACCGTATTGCTGTCGCGCCACGACGCTCGTGCATCGTCCATCGTTTGGCGTTCCGTGCGATAACGGGCCAACTCGGCCGCGTCCGGATTCACATAGCGTTTTTCCTTGATGGTGAGATGCTGCTCACGATAGTTACGCGTGCCTATCTCAATAGCTTGCGATGTCCGCGCGGTTTCGCTGATCACATCAAGCGTGAGTGGTCCCGTCGGCGTGTCCAGCGGTATACCCGCAACCGCTAGCCATCGACCATTGTCTCGAACGACCGCGATGCGCCGATCTCCAATGCGCACGGTGGGTTTTCGCTCACCGGTAACAGGCACAACCGCGATGCCACCAGGAACAGGCGTGTGAGCCGGAAACTCAGCCAGTGCCGCAGGCAAACTGCCGAGGTGCAGCGAAACAGCCGCCAATGTCGTGACGACTGCCATCGAGGCGCGGTAACACATGGATAGCAACATCCACTGATTATAATCGTTGCCAATGGTCGCTGGCGATGGTGTGTTGTGGCAATCCCGTATTGGCCTGGCGACTCGGCGCTCTGTCACGCCGATTGGCATCGCCAGGGCCTTAAAGACGACTACAGGATTTGCGAGGTGTGTCCACGCGAATCGTGCGGCAAAATGATGTCATGCCAACGCATCCTCGCCCTGATATCAAGATCATCCTGTCGGTCGCTTTGTTGCCGATCCTTGCGGTGAATCTATGCTTTCAGCTTGCTACCACAGCAAACTTGATTCCCGACTGCTTCGTCTACGTTGATGGCTGCACCTCGATTAGTGCGACGGGCCGTTATGGCACCAGCTATTGGGTATTCAAAGCGATGATGCTGCCGCAATGCGTTTTGCTCGTGCTTTTCTGGAGAGCGCTGGCTCGCTACTTCGCTGACTCTGGCATGCGATGGATCGTGAATCTCACTTACGTCGCCAGTGCATTCCTGGTGATCTACGTGCTTGCGCTGGGCAGCGAGGGCGACATCTACCGATTGATGCGTCGCTACGGTGTTTTTGTGTTCTTCCTCGGAACATTCATCGCGCAGATTGCGGTCACGAAGCGCTACGCCAGGCGCTTCCTGCCATCGGCTGTGTTTCGTTTGCAAGTGGCCCTGCTGTCGATCATGCTGTTGTTCGCGATTGCTGAAGTGCCATTGGGTACATTCGGGCTTGAGGATGATCGGGCGGAAAACATTATCGAGTGGAATTTCTCGCTGTTGATGCAGTGCTGGTTTGCCACTTGGGTGGGGACGCTTGCGGTGCGAAATGCTGTGTTGCCTGATCAGTCCGAAGCCGGCACAACTTCCTAGTGCAGCTGCTCCTGCTCTTGGGCAGCCTCACGCAAAAACCACAGGACTCACGAATGACGCATCACCACAAGATCCACTATGTTGAGCTGCCCACGCAGGACCTCGAGGCAACCAAGCTGTTCTTTCAACAGGTTTTCAATTTCGAGTTTGTTGACTATGGGCCAGAGTACAGCGCTTTCGAACAGGCTCAGCACGGCATCGATGGCGGCTTCTTCAAAGCGGAGGCAGTCGCGCGCACCGAGAATGGCAGCGCGCTCATTGTACTTTACAGTGATGCGCTGGAGCAGACGGAAGCGGCGGTGACCGCGCATGGTGGTGTGATCTGTATGCCGACTTTCAGCTTTCCCGGTGGTCGCCGGTTTCATTTTATTGAGCCGGGCGGCAGCGAACTGGCCGTATGGACCCAAGCCAAGCCCTAGCGTCGTCGACGGGTGAGGGGCAACTAGCGGCGGGCCCGCGAATAGCAATCAGCGACTTGTGACAGCGAACGGTTGCCTAGTGATGGGCGTGCTCGGCGACGTTGTGCTGACTATGTGCGTCGTGACTGTGCTCACCGTTACTCATCGGGACCAACATCACCAGTGAAATACATGCAGTCGCAATGACGGTGACGCCAGCCAATTTGCGAAAACGCCCGGCCAACAATTGCCTCGTACCGAGGCCGATGCCGAGCAGGGCGGGCAGGGTGCCAGCCCAGAACGCCAGCATGACCAACGCGCCGTGCAACGGGGAGGCGGTCACAGCGGCGATAGCCACGGCGCTGTAGACCAACCCACAGGGCAAGGCACCCCACAAGAATCCGCCGCCAATGGCTTTTACGAAATTATCCATCGGCAGCACATGTCGGGTTAGCGGCGACAGGAGCTGCCATAACCTGCGGCCAGCACGATCGAGGAACTTCAATGAGTCTCGATTCAGCACGAGTTTAACGCCAATCAACATCAGGATGACGGCGGCGAGAATGCGCAATAGCATCGTGACATGCTGGACGCCCATCGGCTGCGTGATCGTGGCGCTGGCAAACGCGGCAAAACTGCCAAGCGACACATAAAAAATGAGGCGGCCCAATTGATAGCCAGTGCGCCTGGCAGCAGGTGACAGGCGATCGAGTGGGGTCGACTCCATGAGGCCGACGATGGGCCCACACATACCCAGGCAATGGCCGCTACCCGCAAAGCCGGCAACGAATGCAGCGGCAATGAGTGTTTCATGCATCATGAGAATCGCCTATTGGTCTTACGCGGTGCTTTATCATCGTCCAGGACCACGCTCATGGCCGGACTCTCCAAGTCATCGAACTGACCGTTGCGCGTGGCCCAGAAGAAGGCGGCAACAAAGATTGTGAGTAGGATCAGCCCAAGAGGGATTAGCAGGTAGAGAATAGTCATGCGTATACGCTCCGCGACTCACTGGTTGTATCGATCGCAGGTAATTGGGGCTTCGCTAATGGTCGGTTGATTCGCAGTGCATTACTGACAACGAGCAGCGAACTTGCAGACATACCGAGAGCCGCCATCCAGGGAGCTACCCAGCCCAACGACGCAAAGCTCACAGCAATCAAGTTGTAGCTGGCAGCCCAGATCAGGCTTTGGCGGATTACTCGCCTGGTGCGCGATGCGATTTGAGTCAGCGATAACAGTGGCGTCAGACTGTTGCCGAGCAAAACGCTGTCGGCACTGGAGCGCGCCAATGCGGTGCCATTCGCAATCGCCACTGAAGCATCTGCCGCCGCCATGACAGGCGCATCATTCACACCGTCTCCCACCATAATGACGCGCTTTGACTCGCGTTTGAGACGGCGAACCAACGACAGCTTATCTTGCGGCGTTTGATCGCTGTGATAGTCGGCGATACCCAGCTGCGATGCGACGCCCTGAACGGCAGCGTTGTTATCGCCGCTCGCAATCACAAGCTCGAAACCGGCATTGCGTAACGACGCTAACACGCTCGTGGCATCGCTCCTGACCGTATCGCAGACCACAAACCGCGCCAGCAGTCCGTCAGCGCAACCCAGGAACACCTCGCTGCCGACCATATCCGAACTAGGTGCTGGCAGTGGTCTGTCGCCGGCGATCGCCGTGACAAAGGCCAACTTGCCAATGCGATACTCAGTGCCGCCGATTACGCCGCTGACGCCAGCAGCGAGTGTGACGACCGCCGGTTCGTCAAGCGTCATGTCGGCCGGCATGAAACGATCGAATGCGTTCGCCAGCACATGTCCGGATTCTGCCTCCAGCAACGCGGCGATGGCCAGGCATTGCTGTTTGTCTGCGCGAGTACGATCGAAGATGTCGCTACTGGCGACCTCGGGTTTGCCGCGTGTCAGCGTACCCGTCTTGTCAAAAACGATGACGCTGCCCACATGCAAACAATCCAGAATACGGGCGCGGATCAATAGCATGCCATTGCGTGATAGCATGCTCGCGGCGCTCGCGAGTGCTGTGGGCGTTGCGAGCGCCAACGCGCACGGGCACGCGACTATCAACACGGACAAGACGATGGGCAAGGTCCGCTCTGGTGCCATCTGCCACCAGACCAGCGCCGTCAGCGCGGCGAGACCGAGCACTGCCAAGACGAATACTGACGCGAATCTGTCCGACAGTGTCTGCATATGCGATCGATCATGCTGGGCTTTCTCGATGAGCCTGGATATCTCGCCCAATTGCGTGCTGGCACCCGTTGCGGCTGCGTCAATGATGGCGTCGCCTTGCATGACCGTCGTGCCGGCTAGCACCCTTTCGCCGACGCCGCGTACCACTGGGTCGGACTCGCCGGTCATCATGCTCTCGTCAACACTGAGGTGACCGCTGTAGATTCTGCCATCAACAGCGATGACGTCGCCGCGTTGCAGCTGCAGACGGTCACTTGGCGCTAATGACGATAAGGCAACTAACTCTGGTTCACCATCGCTATTCAGCCGTGTGACTGCTGCCGGTAGCATAACTGCTAATGCCTGAGCGCGATCATCCGCATTATGCCTAGCCCGCATCTCAAGAAACCGGGACAGGCACAACAGCAGTACGAACATTGCGATGGAATCGTAGTAGACATCGCCCGCTTGTTGCACTGTGTGCATTAGCGACGCACTGAATGCGATGATCAGCGCCAGCGAGACAGGCACGTCCATGCCTGGCCGTTTTTGCTTGAGGCTGAAGATCGCACCACGAAAAAACGGTAAAGCGGCAAAACCCATGATCGGTAACGTGACGATCAGACTGACGACACGCAGCAGCTGTGCCTGGCTGTCTTCCATGCCATAGAACTCGCCTGCGTAAAGGCCAATCGCAAACATCATTGCCTGCATGCCAAAGACCCCTGCAACAACCAACCGCTTGATGGCGCTTCGATAGTCGGTTCTCTCCGCGTCCAGGCTACTGCCTGGTGTCACGGGCTCTGGCTTGAAGCCTACAGTAGCGATCTGCGCCAAGATCGCGCCGAGTGTGGTTGCGTCTTTATGCCATCGCACGATGATACGCCGGCTGGCCGGATTGGCGCCGACTGACTCAATACCCTCGTAGCCCGTCAACACCTGGTCGATGAGCCAAATACACGCAGGGCAGTAAAGGTCGCCAATGTAGATGGTGCTCTCGCAAATACCGTTGTCATCAGTGGCCACAAACTGGCGGCTTATGTCTGTCTTATCGAAAGCGGCATAGTTGTGCTGCTCGGGACGCAGCACAGCGTCGGCAATCGGTGCGCGATGCTGGTAGAACTGGTCAAGGCCTGCTGCGGCAATGAACTCGGAGGCCGCTCGGCAGCCGTGGCAACACATGCGCTGTGGCGTCTCGCCGATTGTCGCGACGATGTTGATGCCTGCTGGTATCGCATCCTCGCAATGAAAGCACGTGTCGGTGGTCATTGCGCTCGCGATTCTACCGTTTGTTGACCGGGCTCGGCCCGCTTGTAGACCGTATCGGGATTAGTGATCGCAAGAAAGATCGTGAACATGCAACCGACGACTGTCGCGGTCGGTATTGCCAGGACCAGCCACACCATCTTGACTTGATACCAAGGGACGACTGTATCGGGTTGTTGTCTGTTCATATCAATAACTCGTGGTGGGGCCGCGAAAGCGGCTTTCTTCGGTGATAACGATATCGCTGCCATCCGTGCTGCGCAGCGTGAAAATGATCTCGTGGCCGCCTTTGGCAAATTCATGAGGCACGCGGACCGCTACCGGGATTTCCTTCAGCGTTTCCGCCGGTACTTCAAACGTAGTTGGCGTTGCGATCGAGATGCCGGTAGGACCAACCACACTGATCTCATAGGTATGCGCGACCTGATCCTTATTGATGACGTTCATCGCATAGGTGTTCTCGATGCCGTTACGGCCAATGTCGCGATACAACGCATTGCGATCCTTGAGCACATCAAGGATGACCGGTTGTTTGGCGATCAGAGACGCTGTGAAGGCGGCAACCAGGATAAACAGCAGCGCAGAGTAGATCAGCAGCCGCGGGCGCAATATGCGGGTGGGTTTGCCGTTCATCGCATGCTCTGTGCTGTAGCGCACCAACCCGCGTGGATAACCGACCTTGTCCATGATGCTGTCGCAGGCATCGATGCATGCGGCGCACGCAATACACTCGTATTGCAAGCCCTCCCGAATATCAATGCCGGTCGGGCAGACTTGCACACACATAGTGCAATCAATGCAGTCACCCAAGGATTCGCGCGCGGCATCATCGCCACGCCGCCGACTGCCGCGCGGTTCACCGCGTTGCTCATCATAGGTAATGATCAACGTATCTTTGTCGAACATGGAACTCTGGAAACGCGCATACGGGCACATGTATTTGCACACCTGCTCACGCATGAAGCCCGCGTTGCCATAGGTTGCAAAGCCGTAGAACAACACCCAGAAAAGCGCCCAGCCGCCAATCTCAAAGCTGGCGATGCTGGCGGCTAGCTCTCGTACTGGCGTGAAGTACCCAACAAAACAAAAGCCCGTTATCAACGCCAGCGTGACCCAGGCTATCTGCTTGCCAGTCTTGCGCCACAGCTTGTTCCAGCTCATCGACGCTTTGTCGAGCTTCATGCGTTTACTGCGGTCACCCTCGAACACCCGTTCGATCCAGGCGAACGCTTCAGTCCATACGGTCTGCGGGCACGCGTAGCCACACCACAGCCGACCGCCCAATGCGGTCACAAAGAACAGCGTGATAGCCGCCAGGATGAGCAGTAGTGCAAGGAACAGAAAGTCCTGCGGCCACAAGGTCAGGCCGAAGATGTAGAATTTCCGTGCCGGCAAGTCAAACAGGACGGCCTGGCGGCCATTCCAGGTCAGGAATGGACCAAAATAGAACATGCCCAGCAACACGAACATGGCGAGTCGACGCAGCCGCGTAAAGCGGCCATTGATCTCCCGTGGGTAGACCTTGCCTTCGCTCTGATAAAGACTGCTGACGGGAACGGAGACTTCAGTCATTGCTGGGTCCTGCTCTGCCGGTACGTCGTGGCAGCTGTCGCTTGCGTCTGGTCAGGCGCAGGCAAAGCCACCCGCATGCCAGACAGCCAGACCAGAAAAAGAAAAACCCGATGCTGTAGCCGACCTCGCGGTTGTGCAACAGTTTATGGTTGATCTGGTCAACCAGTACTATCGGGTCCACAAACGCGAAAAACACCAGCGTCATCGCTGCCGCTACCAGAAACGAGATCCAGATCAGCGCTGCGCGCTTCTGAGTATCGCGATCCCAGTCGCGGTCATAGTGTGTCTCATCGTTCATCGCGCGTTGATTCTCCGCCTAGTCTTCTTGCGACAGGCTGTATGCGTACGCTGCAAGCAGCCTTGCCCGGTCTTCGCCAACCAGGTTGCCGTGAGCTGGCATCGCATTGTTACGTCCATTGATAATGATGTCGGCCACGACCTCGGGTGAGCTGCCATGCAGCCAGATGTCATCATTCAGTCGAGGAGCACCCAATGCAATATTGCCGTCACCGGTTGCCCCGTGGCAGGCCGCACAGAGCGTGATGTACTGCGTATGCGCGGGCGAGCTAGCATCCTGTTCGACCGACATATCGCGCACATACTCGACCATCTGATCAACAGCACCGGCATCCGGGAATACGGCGCCGAGCGCTGGCATGATGCCATTGCGACCATTAACGATCGTCTGCTGAATGGAGGCGAAACTGTCTCCGTACAGAAAATCCTGATCCGTCAGGTTAGGAAACGATGCGGCACCGTAGCCGAGTGACCCATGACACTGGATGCAGTAGTTCGAGAACAGGCTGCGACCAATGCTAAGTGCTTCTTCGTTCTTTACGAGTTCCTCTACCGGCATCTGCGCGAAACGCGCGAACAATGGCGCGTACTTGGCCTCGGCTGCGGCCACCTCAGCCTCGTATTGCGATTGTTGCGACCAGTTACTGGTGCCTGCGAACGCGCCCATACCGGGGAAGATCACAAGATAGGCAATACCAAAAAAGAGCGTTAATACGAATAGCCCCAACCACCAGCGCGGTAACGGCTCATTGCGCTCGGTCAAGCCGTCCCAGACGTGCCCCGTGTCTTTGACCGTTTCGCTGGGCGTTGGCCCTTGACGGCCTGACCAGACGATCAGCCAGAACGTCGCAACGATACTGACGAGCGTGCCAACGATGACAAAGATGCTCCAACTATTACTCACGATTTTCTCCCAACGTACGGTCTGACTGCATGCCAGCTTCCTCATCTTCCATCAGTGGCAACCCGGCGGCCTCGTTAAAGTCTGGTTTGCGATTCTTGCTGTAGCTCCACAATGAAATGGCGCAAAACAACACGAACAGTGCAAGCGTCAGTAAACCTCTGACCAGTCCCATATCGATATCCATCAGCTCGCTCCTATCGTGCCGAACGTGCCAGGCCGAGGCCTTGCAGGTACGCGATCAATGCATCCATTTCAGTCTTGCCGGCAACGGCATCGGCAGCAGCGGCGATTTCCTCATCACTGTAGGGGTCGCCCAGCATTTGCAGTGCTCGCATTTTTCGTGCGACGAGCTCACCATCAACCGCGGCATCCATCAGCCATGGGTAAGCTGGCATGTTGGAGTCCGGAATCAGGTCACGAGGCTTCAGCAGGTGAATGCGGTGCCAGTCGTCACTGTAACGTCCGCCGACGCGCGCAAGATCTGGCCCGGTGCGTTTGGAGCCGAACTGGAAGGGCCGGTCATAAACCGATTCGCCCGCAACCGAGTAGGGGCCATAGCGCTCTGTCTCAGAGCGAAAGGGTCGTACCTGTTGCGAGTGACAGCCGTAGCAGCCTTCACGAATGTAGACATCGCGCCCGGCCAGCTGGAGCGCCGGGTAGGGTTTCACACCCTCGATGGGTTGTGTCGCATTGCTGCTCGCCATCAACGGCAGGATTTCGACCAGTCCGCCGACGCTGATCACAATCACGATCAGTATCGACATCAGGCTGATATTTTTTTCAACTTTTTCGTGTGACATAGCTATCTGCCTTAAACAGGTTGTGCAACAGGCGTCGCGTCGACCGCCTTGCGAGGAACCGTCTTGTACACGTTGTAGACCATCAGCAGCATGCCGCTGAAGAAAATCAGGCCGCCCAGCAGGCGAATGCCGTAGTACGGGTACGTGAACTTGAGTGACTCGATAAATGAGTAGGTCAGCGTGCCGTCGTCATTAAACGCGCGCCACATCAAACCTTGCGCGATGCCGGATACCCACATCGATGCGGCATAAAGCACTACTCCAATAGTCGACATCCAGAAATGCACATCGATGAGTTTTGTGGAGTGCATGCCCTGCAAGCCATACAGCCGCGGAATGAGGCAGTACAGTGACCCAATTGTCATCATCGCGACCCAGCCGAGTGCGCCTGAGTGCACATGGCCGATGGTCCAGTCCGTGTAGTGAGAAAGCGCGTTGACAGTCTTGATCGACATCATCGGGCCTTCGAACGTCGACATGCCGTAGAAGGACAAGGCAACGATCATGAACTTAAGGATCGGGTCATTTCTGAGCTTATGCCAGGCACCTGATAAGGTCATGATGCCGTTGATCATGCCGCCCCATGACGGCGCCAGCAGAATCAGTGAGAACACCATACCCAGCGATTGCGCCCAATCCGGCAACGAGGTGTAGTGCAGGTGATGCGGCCCTGCCCACATGTAGATTGCAATCAGTGCCCAGAAATGGACCACCGACAGGCGGTAGGAGTAGATCGGTCGGCCCGCCTGCTTTGGCACAAAGTAGTACATCATGCCGAGGAAGCCAGCAGTCAGGAAAAACCCGACCGCATTATGGCCGTACCACCACTGCATCATGGCATCGATGACACCTGAGTAGACAGGGTAGGATTTGGTCAGCGATACCGGAATCGCCAGGTTGTTAAAGATGTGCAGGACGGCGACGGTAATAATGAAAGCCGCATAGAACCAGTTGGCAACATAGATGTGCTTGACGCGTCTGCGGCCTACGGTAAACAGGAACACGATAGCGTAGGCAACCCAGACAACCGCGATCAACAGATCAATAGGCCATTCGAGCTCGGCGTATTCCTTACCTTGCGAGATGCCCAACGGTAAAGTGATCGCTGCCAGCACGATGATCGTCTGCCAACCCCAGAAGGTAAACGATGCGAGCTTGTCGAAGGCCAGGCGAACATGGCAGGTTCGCTGCACAACGTAGTACGAAGTCGCAAACAACGCAGAACCGCCAAACGCGAATATGACTGCATTCGTATGCAGTGGCCGCAAACGGCTGTAAGTAAGGAATGGCAGGTCAAAGCTCAGCTGCGGCCAGATGAGCTGCGCGGCGATGATCACGCCGACCAGCATACCGACGACGCCCCACAGGACGGTAGCCAAAGCAAACTGCCTGACGACTTTGTCGTTATAAGTAGATGTGGTTTCCATGTTTGGGTTGTCCCCTAGCATCAACAATTGAAATTGCCGACCCCCAAGTGTCGACATGCGGTGACTGTATAGGAGCCCTACCAATGCCAACATGACTTAGGTCAATTACGCCTATCGCGGGCGCGACTATGCTTGGCCCCAGTTTTCAGATCACCTGATACCGGGAGGCCGCAATTGGTCGCAACCGCTGAACTGGAGGTTCCGTCGCTCGCGCTTATCGAGCGTTACGGTATTACGGGGCCGCGCTTTACGTCTTATCCGACCGCCTTGTCGTTCGACGAAGCGGTGGGGGAGACGCAATTTCTCGAAGCTATCGCACGTAGCAACGATGCGTTGATACCTGCGCCGCTGGCCCTGTATCTGCACATCCCGTTCTGTCGATCCCTGTGCTACTACTGTGGTTGTCACAAGAAGGTCACACGCAACCTGTCGGTGGTGCAGCAATATCTCACGGCAATGCACAAGGAGATTGCGCTGAAAGGCGAGTTGTTTGATTCGGACAGAGTCGTCAATCAACTACATTTCGGTGGCGGCACACCGACCTATCTGAATGCTGGACAGCGTAAGGCGTTGATCGAATGCCTGAATAAGCACTTCGATTTGTCTTCGGCAGATGAGCGGGATTTTTCGATCGAGATCGACCCGCGGACGATGACACCAGCCGAAATGCATGGACTGGCCAAGCTGGGGTTCAATCGCGTCAGTTTCGGTATCCAGGACTTCGATCCTGCGGTGCAAAAGGCGGTCAATCGCGAACAACGCTACTCAGAGGTTGAAGCACTCGTGCGTGCCGCGCGCGACGCGGGTTTCCAAAGTGTCTCGGTTGACCTCATTTACGGCTTGCCCAATCAGACAACTGCGAGCTTCGCCAAAACTGTTGAGCAGGTTGTGGCTTTGCGCCCGGATGCGATGTCTGTCTTCAACTATGCTCATCTGCCGGACCGCTTCCCGGCGCAGCGGCTGATCAGCACCGAGGATTTGCCGGACGCCGCCACCCGTATTCAGATTTTCAGGGACTCGGCTGAGCAACTCGGCAAAGCAGGCTATGACTACATCGGCATGGATCACTTCGCGTTGCCCGACAGCTATCTCGGCCTTGCCAAACGCGCCGGCAAGCTGCATCGCTGCTTCCAGGGCTACGCCACCGGCGCCGGGAACGAAACGGTGGGCTTCGGTGTTAGCGCAATCAGCCATGTCGGTGATGGCTATTTCCAGGTGCGCAAAGATCTTCCCCACTACTTGACGGATATCGAACACGGCAAACTCGCCGTCGCCCGTGGCTACGTAACCGATCGCGATGACCGGCGGATCGCGAGCGTGATTCAGGCCTTGATGTGCCATGCAGTTTGTCGCAAAGCGCATTGGGAGGCCGAGTTTAAGCTGCCGTTTGACCCGTTTTTTGCTGGCGAAATCAAGAAATTACGACCGTTAGTCGATGATGGTCTGGTCATTGAAGATGCCAAGGAGATTAGCGTTACCCCACTCGGCGTTGCGTTCTTGCGCACGATTGCGGGGTGTTTCGACCGTTCGCACATTCCACGCAAAACACAATGTTCATCTAACGTCTAGTACGTATTGTCCGACGTCGTTGCCGTTGCAGCTTTGTTACACTGTTGCCCGTCTGTTCCCAGTCGCGAGGGCCCCAATGGACAAGGCAAGAGGTGTCAGCAATAGGCACCAGCAAGAATCGCCCGATATTGGCCGCTTGGCGCCTAAAGACGCTTTGCGTTGCAGTGGATGCGCCGTCGGTGGGCTGTGCGTCGCGGCGGGCTCCGATGCAGCAACGCTGTCGCGGTTGGACGAGATACTACGGACCGATGACTCTATTGATGGGAGCCGCATTGTCATTCGCAAAGGTGACCCGTTCAATGGTCTGATTGCGGTTCGCAGCGGTTGTTTCAAGAGTTTCACGATTGATCGTGACGGCCGTGAACAGGTACAGGGTTTCCATTTTCCGGGCGAGTTGATTGGCCTGGATGCGATTGATGGCAAACGTCACCGCGCTGATGTGATTGCACTGGGCAGCGCCGGGCTCTGCTCATTGGATTATAGCCAGTTGCTGCAGCTGTCGTCGTGTTCCGACGGGCTGCGCGATCAGCTTTTCAGACTGTTCTCAAGCAAGCTTGCCAATCAGAATTGGCGCACTGGCGACTACACGGCAGACGAGCGCATTGCGGCGTTCTTGCTCGATATTTCCGAGCGCTTGGAACGACGCGGGTGCAATTCCGAGGACTTCGAGCTGCTCATGTCGCGCAGCGATATCGGTAATTACCTGGGGCTCGCAACCGAAACCGTTAGTCGCGTGTTTGGTCGCTTTAATACAAATGGCTACATTACCGTGAAGCGAAAGCGCGTAATCATCGATGATCGTGATGGCCTGTCAAATCTGGCCGATGCAGTGCTCGAGCAGCTGTGATCGATTGCGCGTTCACAGTTAATTGAGCGCTTTGTCTTTCCAGTAACGCGTGCCTTTCACCGTGGCTTGCAATGCCAGCCCACTCTCCGTGAGCTGGTAGACGCTGACACCGTCGGCGATGGCTTCACCGCCAACCGCGCCGCCTTGATCCCCAGCCTTTGCTGCCGCATCAGCCTGGCCACCGAACGACCAACCCTTGTTGATGAAATCGCTCATCGTTGTCGCGTCGTGGAAGACAAACACCAGCCTGTAGTCTTTTACGCCGGCACCGAGCCCTACACCGACCTCACCCATTTTCATGTAGGTGTCGCTGCCCGTCGCGTTATCACGGATCAAGCCGTACCCGCCGGCGAAACTCGCCAGGATCACGTTGACATTGGCACTGGAAAATACGCCATAGCCCGGCGCTGCGGCGAGCTCCGCCCTGGCCGAAGGTTTCTCTGCGTACAGTCGGGTCAGTGTTTCAGTGCGCATGTCCTGAATTGCGCTGCGTTGATCTGCCGGCGTTGCGCCGGTCACGCAACCTGACGTGATGACGACAAGCGCAACAAGTGAAATAAGAGATGCTTTCATTTGGCCGCTCCGAGTGGATTACGCGTGCCAGCATACCGCAGATTATGACGCTCAGGTCGACTCTCGAACGACGCTGCCGGGTGCGACACCTGCCCCATGACTGCGCCGCCCATGTTCGTCATAGTCGCCGGCATGTCCTTGCTCGCGCAGCCAGTCAACGATTGACATTAGCAGCGTGTCTTTGCTGGACGATGCCGAAGCGTTCGTGATGGGCTCGTCAGCGGATGTGTCGTCGTCTGCGACAGCGTCCGCAACCGCATCAAACTCGGATGACGGGTCGCCCGGCCGCGATGACGTCGAGCGCGAACGGCGTTTTCGACGTGAAATGCCAGGTGGCTGCCAGGGTGTCGCTAGTGGCGATGCTAACGGCGGCTCGGCGATCTGTCGCCTACGGCTTGGATCAGTCGATAGATCGGCACTCTCGCCGATGCCCAGTCGGGCGGCCAGCTGTCTGGTCAGTTGTTCCAGCGCTTGGCGCAACACGACGTCGTTGCTGCTACCCGGGCGCAACTGCCCCAGTGCCTGAAAGACTGCCTGTAGCGCATCGCCAAGCAAGCGGCTCAACTGGGCGACTGAAGGGTCAGCTATCGTCACACGTTCACCGCGCACAGCGATTTGCGGCAGGGCTTGTTTTACCGCGTATTGCTGCACGACGTCGGCCAGCGCGAGCCGTATTAGTGTGGTGGCTGCGCGCTCTCCAAGAGCGGGCGCTATTGCTTGACGGCCATTTTTCGCCAGCTGCGCCGGCGGGTCGACGACCAGTCGCTGCACTGATGCTCGCGACAGGCTGCGAAGTATGGTGATGTCAGTGGATTGCATGCTAAACCCCTGGTCATGCTATCGGCCGATGGATTACTGACTTGAGCGTCATGAGTGTTTTTCGTCACGTGAATTGCGAGTACCATGCAGCTATTGATTGAAAGGACCGCCACTATGTTTTTTGAAGTTGAGCCATTACCTGGCGACCCGATTCTTGCGCTCATGGCGGCATTTCGTGAGGACAACTCGCCCGACAAGGTTGATTTGGGGGTTGGCGTCTATCAGGACGATAATGGTGCCACGCCGGTCCTCGCTGCTGTCAGCGCGGCTGAGCAGCAGATTCTGGACACGCAAATCACCAAGTCCTACGTCGGTATTGCCGGCTCAGAATCCTTCAACCAGCAAATGACGGCACTCGTCTTCGGCAGCGACCATCCTGCCCTGGCTGAGCAACGCATAACCACTGTGCAAAGTGCTGGCGGTTCAGGCGGTCTTCGCGTCGCCGCAGAGTTGCTCGACAGTCTTCGGCCCGACTGTACTGTGTGGGTGTCCACGCCAACCTGGCCAAACCATACGCCATTGCTGAGTTCGGCGGGCCTTCGAATTGAGACATACGCATACTATGACAGTCAGGTTGGCGCTATAGACGAGGCAGCAATGCTGGCTTCAATTGCGCGCATACCCGAGGGCGATGTGCTGCTGTTGCATGGCTGCTGTCACAACCCGACCGGCGCCGATTTGACGCTGGAGCAATGGCAACGTATTGGTGAGATTTGTGTTCAGCGCAACCTGTTGCCCTTCGTCGATACGGCCTACCAGGGTTTTGCAGAAGGACTGGAGCAGGATGCAGCCGGCGTACGCCTGCTGGCCTCCATGGTGCCGGAGCTCATCGTTGTGTCTTCGTGCTCCAAGAATTTTGGCTTGTATCGTGAGCGTACGGGCGCGTTGTCGGTATTGGCACGCTCTGCGAACGCTGCAGCGGCAATCCGGACGCATTTGATGAAAACCGTTCGAGCCATGATTTCGATGCCGCCTGATCACGGTGCGCATATCGTTGCGACCATCTTGTCCGATGATGCGCTACGCGCCAGCTGGGAAGGGGAGCTTAATCAAATGCGTGATCGCATGCGACATCAACGTCAGTCGTTCGTCGATGCGATCAAAGCGCACGGGGTCGACAATCGGTTCGATTTCATAGCAGGCCAACGCGGTATGTTCTCGTTGTTAGGTGTCGATCCGCAAGTCATCACGACATTACGTGAGCAATGGCATATCTACATCGTCGGCTCGGGGCGGATCAATGTGGCAGGTTTGACGCCCGCAAAGGTTCCCTATTTTGCGAGTGCGCTGGCTGCAACGCTAAACGGCTGACCGTTACGTTGCAGCGACGCAGCGAAGCCTTCGTCTGACACCATGAGTTGCGTGAACTGTTCAGCCGGCAATGGCTTGCTGAAGAAATACCCCTGGATTTCATCGCAGTGGTGGCGGGTCAGATGGTCCAACTGTTCGAGATTCTCGACGCCTTCTGCGACGACTCGCAGGTTTAGGCTGCGGGCCATACTAATGATGGCGTTACAAATCGCGGCGGCATCGTCGTCCGGCAAATCATCCACGAATGAGCGATCAATCTTGAGCGCATCCAGCGGAAACTGTCGCAAATATGCGAGCGATGAATAGCCAGTCCCGAAATCGTCAACGGCGAGTGCCACGCCAGTTTGCTTAAGGGTCTGTAGCGCGTCGCGTGTTTGCTTGACGTCGCGCATCAGCACGCCTTCGGTGAGTTCAAGCTCAAGACGCTCGGCTTCCAATTCATGAGTGCCGAGCGCTGCCTCAACAACCGATGCAATATCATCTTGCCAGAATTGTTGGCTGGACAGATTGACCGAGACGGGGATCGGCCTCAAGCCCATTTTAGCCCAAGCGGCCATCTGCCGGCAGGACTCCTGCAATATCCATCGGCCGATTGGCACGATCAGGCCGGTGTCTTCTGCAATCGGGATCAGTCGCGCGGGGGAGATCCAGCCGCGCTCCGGATGGTGCCAGCGCAGCAGGGCCTCAGCGCCCACAACGCTCCAGTCAGCCGTGGTGACCTTCGGTTGATAGTGAAGCTCCAGCTGACCCTTCTCCAGCGCGCGTCGTAAATCCAATTCGAGATCGAGACGCTCGAGCGATCGCACCGACGTTGTCTCGGTGCAGAACGAGTATCCGGACCGGCCAGCTTGCTTGGCCTGGTACATTGCAACATCCGCAGTTTTCATCAAGACTTCTTCATCATCACCATCGGTTGGGTAGATGGCGACGCCGATACTTGGCGTGACAACGAATTCGTGGCCGGAAAACTCGAACGGCACCTTGAGCCGGTCGATGATTCTTGTCGCCACACTCTCAATATTCTCGACGGCCTGAGGATCACGGACAATCAACGTGAATTCGTCGCCGCCCAACCGCGCCACATTGCCATCCTGGCTGGCGACCGTATCGCCATGTCGTGCGACGAGATCCTCGGCGCGCAGGCAACGCTCCAGACGCCCAGCCACCATCTTCAGCAGCTCATCGCCAGCCGTGTGACCCAGCGTGTCATTAATGCGTTTGAAATGATCAAGGTCGATGTACAGCAATGCGAACTGGGCCTGGTGTTTTCGCGCCTGCTCCATGCAAAGCTTGAGCTCGCTGCTGAAAAATTGGCGATTAGGCAGCCCGGTCAGAGTGTCGTAATACGCCAATTGGTGGATCTTGTTCGCCGCCTCTTTCTGTTCTGTCACATCGCGCACGACGGCGAGGCCAAGCCTGGTGGACTGTTTCACCAGACGCACTTCGTAGTGGCGCGGACTGCCATTGTCGGAGAGTAGGCTGATCGAGTTTTCGATCGGAATACCATCGGCTAGTACGCTCTCGATACTGCCCGCCGCACAGCGCTCGACCTCCTGTCGAAACGCATGCTCGAAGGCCGTCCACGCGCCGGTACGCATCGTGGACGTCGCTCCCGTGATCAACTCGAAGTTGGTCAGCGACGTGTTGTCGCCCGTAACCCGGCCGAATTCATCGATGGAGTACAGCCGATCTGGCAATGCCTCGACAATGGCCTTGACGCGTGCATGCGACTCCCTGAGAGCGAGATGCATGTGTGAGCCGCGCAGGATGTATCGGACGCGATGGGCGAGGACGGACCATGAAATCGGTTTAACGATGAAGTCCGTTGCGCCCACTTCATAGGCCGCATTCACGGATTCAGCGTCCTCGCGACCCGTAATCATGACGATAGGCGTGTATCGGGTCTTGGATCGTCCTCGAATCCAACGTGTTAGCTCGAACCCATCCATACCGGGCATATCCACATCGAGCAGAATGATGTCCGGATCGATACGTTCAATCTGCTTCTGTGCGGCGGCACCGGAGGCGGCATCAACGACCATGAACTCGGCGTGCTCAAGAAAGCGGCGCGTCATGAGTCTGATGGTCGCCTCATCATCGACGATCAACACCAGAGGCGGCCGCTCCCGAAATGAGTCGGTCATCGTGCGGTAGATTCCGGTGAGGCTCTCAGACATCTCAGGCCACCCTTCGCGCGCTTTCGGACTGCAGTGACGACAATGAGCGTTGATAACAGTCGCTGGCCTCAGACCAACAGTGCTTAATGCCTTCAATATCGGCATTGTCGCCGAGCCGCTCGAGCTGGGCACAGTGTTTGGAGAATATGGCGAGGCCAACAGCGGCGCTGCTTGATTTGAGCGAATGCGCATCACGACGCACTGCATCATAGTCGGCCGATGAGACTGACTCGGCAATTCGTTGCACAAGTTCGCTAGACGATCGCAGATACTCGTCGATGATCTCATCAAATATTGACGACTCTCCGGGGACATCGAGCATCCGAATCTGCGCTAGCGCATCGCTGTCTACCAGTGCGTCGTCGGCCGCGTCGGTTTGCATCGTGATTGATGCGGCCGATTGATCGGCTGGGGGTCCAATCCACTTCTCCAGCATCTTCTCGAGCTGCGCCTTGCTGAACGGTTTGGTGAGATAGTCGTTCATGCCGGCGTCCAGACATCGCTGACGGTCTCCGGATAGTGCATTTGCCGTCAGCGCAACCACCGGCAGGTCA
>JBCCCC010000047.1:0-20822 GCA_039033695.1 Pseudomonadota bacterium
GACCTCGCCGCGCATCGCGTGCTGATCACCCTCGAGAAGTTGGGATACATCAAGTAATGAGTGAAAAGGCACGCTACGCATATCATCGGCCTCACCCATGGCATGGGCTAACGCCTGGCGCGCATGCGCCAGCGTTGGTCAACGTGTTTGTCGAGATGACACCGTTCGATCATGTGAAATACGAGATCGACAAGTCGACCGGGTTTATTCATGTCGACCGACCGCAACGCACAACCGCGCAAATGCCCTGTCTGTATGGTTTCATCCCGCAGACCTATTGCGCGGAAAAAGTCGCCGAACTGAGCCCGCGATCGCGTCGTGGCGATGGTGACCCACTCGATATTTGCGTGTTGAGTGAACGGCCAGTGAATCGGGCTGAGATCACCCTTAACGCCTGGGTGGTTGGTGGTCTGCAAATGGTTGACGACGACGAAGCAGACGACAAGATCATCGCCATTCTCGAGGGTGACTTCGTACATGGGCACATTCGTGATATCGATGACTTACCGGATATCAGCATTGAACGCATCCGTCACTACTTCCAAACCTACAAGATGATCGTAGGGAGGGAAGAACAAAAGAAAGTGAAAGGCCTGGAGCCATACGGGCGGGAGCATGCGCTTGAAGTTATCGGCGCATCAATGGAGGATTACCGCCGCTACTTCGGAGACCATCCGTCGTAGGCGCATCGATCGATAGGTAACCAAAAAGGCCGTCACAAGATAACTGTGACGGCCTTTTTTTGGCCGGTCGATTTAGCGAGGATGCCGCATCGACTAATTCACCATCGTGCGCTCAGGGGTCATCGCGCAAGGCCGCGCCACCGTCCGTTTCTTCAAGCATACTGCGCGCACCAACCTCATCGGACCAGAGATAGCCTCGCGCCCATACGCCGCTTTCGTCGGACCAGAGATAGCCTCGCGCCCAGACGCCGCTGTCTGTCCACAGGTAGCCGGTTGCCGACACTGTGTCGCCAGCACTGCCCGTATAGCCGTCCGACCAGTTGAATCCACCGTCATAGATGAAGCCGGCCGAGTACAGGCTGTCGCCCCACAAGACGCCCGTGTCTTCCACCAGAATAGTGTCCAGCGACTCATCTCGAATCATCAGCGGCGACAATGCATCCCCACCAACAACGCCGGTTTCGTTCAGCGCAGCGTCAATATCAAGCACGCCGGCGCCAACCGCGGTTGGCTCGTCCGACACTTTGCGCGCGGAGCGCATCAAGCGTGCCTTCACCGTTGACGGCGTCAAGCTGGAGTTTTTCTCCAGCATCATCGCAGCCGCAGCAGAGACCAGCGGCGCGGCCATGCTGGTGCCGGACAGCTCGAGGTATTTGCCAGAGCATGTGCTGCAGTCCTTCACCCGCGTCGCCAATAAGCCAGTGAGCTTGGCGTAGTTGGGAATGGCCGCCGCAATCTTGTTGCCAGGGGCAACGAGGTCAGGCTTGAGTACCAGGTCGCCAACCGTCGGACCCAATGAGGAGAATGTAGACACGTAGTCGTCCGAGAAATCGTCGCCCGTACCATTGTCTGTGATTGAACCAACTGTGATCGCCTTACGCGAATTACCTGGGCTGTTGATCGTCATGTTGCCGCTGTGGCCATCGTTACCTGCCGCAATCACAACGACCATGCCCGCATCCCACAGGCGGTCGACTGCGAGCACCAGCGGATCCGTCGTGTTTGACTCCGAAACCGCTTTGCCCAGTGACAGATTCACAACGCGAATGTCATACAGGTCACCGTAGTGCAACAGCCAGTCCAGTGCGGCCAGGACGTCAGACATCTGACCTTGACCATGGCGATCGAGCGCCTGCAGCGCGAGAATCGGCGCATTGTTCGCCGGACCCTCGTAGAGACCATCGCTGTCCGCGCCGTTGCCTGCCAGAATACCTGCGACGTGTGTACCGTGACCGAACTTGTCGTCACGCGGGTCAGCAGTCATCGGCGAAACGGCGCCGTTGACGACCACGGGCACCGGGAAACGGCCATTGAGAAAACTGTATTGCAAGTGGTTCGAGCCCAGCGCACTGTGCTGTGCGATACCTGAGTCGATAACGGCGACGCCTATGCTGCTGCCAGAATAGACGTGGTTTGCCGATGCGCCAGAGGGTGCATTGGCTGTCTCAAGCGCCACTGATGCGAATGACGTCACGGCTGAATCGAGCGACAGCCAGTCAACGGCATCCTCGATCGCAAGCTCTGCAAGAGCTGCTGCAGGCAGCCTGATCGCGCGCATCGATAAAGCGTCGTAGCCTCGAACAATCTCACCGCCAAGCGCCTCCAGGACCGTCTCGTCAAACAGCTCGGGGTTACGATCATGGCGCACGATGATCTCCACGGGTGACGTACCGCCGGATTGCGCAATAGCCTGCACCTCAGCGCTCATCTTCGCGGCCGCCGCTGCTGGCAGCGGCTCCTGACTCTCGTCGTTGCTAGCGCCAGCACTAGCGGCATTGGCGATCACGGCATCCGGCAGCGACTGCACTGATGGCGACGCGTAGTGCGCCGCTACAGAGGCACCGTGATCGACCGCACCGTTAGCGATAGACGATCGCTCTATGGAGAGGCTACCCGTTGCGCTGGTTGCGCTGGCAGTACCAACAAGCGCGGGCACTGCAATGCGCGTGTCTTTCGCGTCAGTCTTCAGTGCCGTCGCCTGCGGATCGGGCTGCAGCAATGCCGCAGCGCCGATAAGGCCCGCTATTGCGATGATGGAAAGTAGTCTCTTCATGGCAGTTCTCGCCTGGATATTTCTAGTTAAATCTTGTGATCGGTGATTGAAGTTCATTTGGACGCCCCCGCTTGTACCGACGCCAGTGCGTCCGAGCTGCCCGGTTGCGCTGTATACCGGGTTAGCCCCTTGGCATGCCGAGCGCGGAAGAGCAGCGACGTGGACTCAATCGCCTCATGATCAAAACCTTCGCTGGTCACTGCCCAATCCGGACTATGCATACCAACCCAGGCGTTACGTTGTTTCTTGGCCTCGTACATCAATCCGTCGGCGATGCCGATAATCTGGTCAAGGCTGGCATCCTCTGCCGGCGCACCAAACAGCGGATAGGCGACAAAGCCGATAGAGCACGTTGTGTGCGCAACCTGGCCATCTCCCAGGACGAAGCTATAGCTGTCGATGCTGGCGCGAATACGCTCTGCCAATGCCTCGGACTCTTCCGGCCGTGTTTGCTTGGCAATGACGACAAACTCGTCGCCGCCCCAGCGAATGACAAAGTCCGACCGCCGACAAATGCCAAGAAGCACGTCACGAAGCTCGAGCAGCATCTTGTCACCAGCCGCGTGTCCATAGGTGTCATTAATTGGCTTGAACTTGTCCAGATCGATCATCATGAACACAAGATCAGACGTATCTTCCGGATAGGTACCGTCGCGCTGTTCGTTGAAGCGACGCTGGATGAGCTCGAGATCACGAGAGACCTCTTCGAACACAAAGCGTCGGTTACGCAAACCGGTCAACGGGTCACTCAAACTGCTCTTCTGCAACGACGTGTTCATCTTCTGCAGGCGGTCGTTCACTTCAGCCAAGCGCTCTGTGCGCAACCGCACCTCCTGCTCGAGCCGATAGCTGTAGGCCTCTTCGCGCTGAATCTTGCGCCGGTGTGCGACCAGTAGACTCGAAACGCTACCCAGCGCAACAGCCAGATAGGTCAGATAGGCCCACCACGTATCCCATGGCGCCGGCTTGACGGTTAGCGGCAGCGTCAGTCCTGCGTCGTTCCAGATACCTTCGCTATTCGCGGCGCGAACACGCAGGACGTATTGCCCGTCATTGAGGCCGGTGTAGGTAACGCGCCGCTGCGTGCCGAGATCGGTCCATGCCTCGTCGAAACCTTCCAGCTTGTACTGGTAACGATTCTGGTCACTGGCCGTAAAGTCCAGCGCAGCGAACTCAAATGCGACATCGTTGTTTTTCCAGTCGACGACGACCGTACCGTCTTCATCAACCGGCAAGTCCGCCTTGTCGCGATCGTTGCCCTTGAAGAAGCCAGTCAGCGCAATCAGAGGTGCGACCGAACTCTGCGTCAGAGATTCCGGGTGGAACGCGTTATAGCCATTATGGCCGCCGAAAAACAGCTCACCCGAAGGCGCCTGATAGTGCGCACCGAAGTTGAACTCGTTGGATTGCAAACCGTCGTGACGATTGATGTTTTTAAACTCGCCAGTGCCCGGGTTGAAGCGCGAGATGCCAAAGTTGGTGCTCATCCAGAGCCAACCCGCGGCATCGCTGCGGATGCCATAAACTACGTCATTCGCCAAGCCGTCCTGTTCCGAGAGGTTTGTGAAACGAATGGATTGCGGCGCTCGCGCGTTACCGATGACGCGATCAAGACCACCACCGCGAGTCCCGACCCATACTGTTCCGTCGCGAGCAACTTCCAGCGAGTACACGGTATCGGCTGCCAGCGAGCTCGCGTCATCCGGATCGTGCCGGAACACAGACACCTTGCCGGTTTGCGGATCAAGCAGATTCAGTCCACCAGAGTCAGTGCCGATCCAGAGCTTACCGCTACGGTCTTCCGCAAAGCTCGTGATGCGATTACTGGAAAGACCATCACCGGCCTCAGAAACCTGGTAGCGCTTGAAGCCATCAGAGGCTGCGTCGAACTGACTAATGCCGCCGCCGAAGGTACCGAACCAGACCGTGCCATCAGCAGCCTCAAACATCGCCATGATGCCATTCGCCGACAGGCTGGTCGGATCATTAGCGTCGAACTGATATTGGCGAGTTGCACCGTTTTCGAAGTCGATCACACTGACGCCATCGCGCATAGTGCCAATCCACAACCGGTTGTCGCGCGTGTACAACAGGCTCATCACGCGCTTGCCATCAAATGCGAAGCCGCTCTGCTCATCATCGCTGAGACGAATGAGTTCACGGGTCGTGCGGTCCAGCACATTCAGACCATCGCCGAACGTGCCGATCCAGATCTTGCCATTCGTGTCTTCAGCGAATGATGTGATATTCGGCTTGCTCTGTGTGTCCGCGGTCAACGCCCGCGCCGGTTCAAAGCCGAAGCCCCAGCTGCGCGGGTTCCATTTGTTGATGCCTTGGGTCTTGGTGCCAAACCACATCAGACCACTGCGATCCTGATAGATGGCGGTCACGTTGTTGCCGCTCAAACTTGTAACTTCAGCGCTGTCCTTGACGAATCGATCAACAACCAAGGACTGCGGATCGACAAGGTTAAGACCCGCTGTCGTACCAACCCAGATCCGCCCGGCTGCATCTTCATGGAGACTCGAGATGCGATTACCAGTCAGGCTCGATGCATCCTGTGCATCATGCTTAAGCGTCACGAAGGCGGTCGAATCGGCGACACGTACGCTGAGCCCGCCACCGTAAGTCGCGACCCACAGCGCGCCCCCGGTATCACGCAGCAACGCCCGGACGCTGCCTTTGGCCAGGCTGTCCGAGTCATTGGCCGAGTGGTTAAAGTGCTGCGCAGAACCTTGCAGCCGATCAATGCGAGTCAGGCCATGGTCACCGCCGACCCAGACATCACGCTGACCATCAACTAACAGCGCGTAGACGCTGGCCGACTCATCCAGCACACCTTCAAATGCAATGCGTTGGAAACGTTCTGTATCAGGATCAAATCGATTCAGACCGGCGCCGCGAGTTGCGACCCACAACTTACCATCCGCGTCGATCGCCAGCCGCCGCACGGCGTTGCCGGAAATACTGCCCGCATCATTCGCGTCATGACGATAGCTCGTAAAGCGTTCGCTGCGGGTATCAAAGCGCACCAGGCCACCGCCGTCAGTTGCCAGCCACAGGTTACCGCCGGCATCTTCCACCATGTCGTTGATGAAGTCATTGGTGAGTGCGCCATCGACGCCGCGTTTGCGCTTGAAGTGTTTGAATTCGTAGCCGTCGTAGCGGTTCAGACCGTTCTCGGTACCAAACCACATCATGCCGCTACGATCCTGCAATATGCTGAGCACATGGCTTTGCGACAAGCCATCATCGACACGCAGATGGTCGAACAACATCGGCGAAACACGGCCTATTGCAGCCTCTTCGCCCCCCTCTGCCTGGGCATGCCCGTCAGCAACAACAACACTCAGCGCCAGCACGGCGGTTTTAATACAGTGATTAATAAAGCGTTTGAATTCCACCCGAATGAGCCCCTCTCTGATCGAGGCGTCATTAGGCGCTTATTCCGCTTGAGATGCGTTGACCTTCTAGCGCGCTACTCGCGGCAAAGTGTGAACCAGTTCAAATAACGTCCCGGTTAAAACGCTGGGCGAATTCCACGGCAGGCAACGGCCTGCTAAACAAGTAGCCCTGGCACGCTTCGCAGCCAAGTTGGCGCAGGACGTCCAGCTGCGACTGCGTCTCGACGCCCTCGGCGATGACCAACAAGTCCAACCGCTGACCGAGCGCGACCATCGCCGAGGTCAATGCGGCATCCTTGTTGTTGGCATTGATGCCCGCGATGTAGGACTTGTCGATTTTCAGGACATCGATCGGCAGCTCTTTGAGATAGCCGATAGCAGACTCTCCGGTACCGAAGTCGTCCAATGACAAACGCACGCCCAGGGCCTTCAGCTCATGCAATTGACCAATGATCTGTTCGTCACCGGAGAATACGCCCCGCTCGCTAATCTCGAACTCGATGCAAGTCGGATCGACCTGATACTGCCGCAAGGTGTGCTCAACCGTCTTGACGAAACCCGTGCTGAGCAGCTGGGTCCGCGACAGATTGATACAGACATAGGGACACGCGATGCCGGCCGCGTGCCACTCCGCCAACTGACCAATAGCAAGATCCAGCACCATCGCGCCCATCCGAATCATCTGGCCCGATTCCTCTGCGATCGGCACAAACTCATCTGGCGCAAAGAAATCGCCGTCATCGCCCTTCCAACGTAACAAGGCCTCCGCGGCCAGCAGCCGGCCATCCTCAGCGCTGACAATAGGTTGGTAGGCCAGTGTCAGACGTTGCTCATTTAGTGCCTCATGCAGCAGGTGCTCAATGCGTAACTTCCGCGCTGCCGCCTCATCTGTCTCCGCGCAGAAGTGGCGAATGCCACCACCGCGGCTCTGCGCGTCGCGCATCGCGTTATCGGCGCGCTGCAACAAGCTGTCGACGTCATCAGCATCTTGCGGGTAGAGCGCAACACCGAGTGACGCTAACAAGTTCACAGCCTGCCCGGCGACTTGAAATGGCTGTGCCAGTCGCTCCATCAGGCTGTGCTGCAAGTCGGCGAGCACGCTGGCATGTCCCGACCAATTCAGCATGAGACCGAATCGCGCCTGCTCAAGACTGCCCACCACTGCCGAGCTCATGCCGCGCGAACCGGTTTCCGGTCGCGTCAGCGTCGTCAAGCACTCAGCTAACGTTGCGCCCACTTTGTTCACGATCAGGTCTGCTTCTTTTTGCCCCATGACCTCAACCACAAGCCTGAACCGCGTAAAGCCGATAACGAACACCGCGATCGACCCGCCATCTCGCCGCACAGCCTGCATGCTGTTGGTCAGGATCGTCTTGAATTTTCTCTTGTTAGGCAGCCCCGTGACCATATCGTAGGACTCTCGGCTGCGCAGCTGGATGCGCGTTCGGTCGGCGACGCTAAGCGCTTTGCTCAATGCCGCCTCGCTTTCTTCTAGCCTGCTTTGCAGCTTGGCGCCGCGCACTGCCTGCACGACTCTGCGCGCGTTCAACTCCCAATTGAATGGCTTGCGCAAGATATCCAGCGGGCGGGCATCGAGAATGTCATCCAGATCGCGCGTACTACTGGCAATGACCAAGACCGGCGGCATATCGTCCTGTGCCAGGATGCGTTGATAGACCTTACCGCCTTCACGCGCCGAGAGGCTGGAGTCGACGATCATGGCATCGTAGTCGCGCCACTCGTCGATTGATCGTGCGTCAAGTCGGGTATCCGGCGTCTCGACCTGCAACCCGTATTGGCGCAGCCAACGCGTCGCCCATTTGATCGTCGAGCTGTCTTTGCTGAGCAGCAATACACGTTCAGCGCTGCGCGCACTGCTCTCGACCTCAGACTGTGGCTCGAGCCGCATTACCCGTAGCTCGGCAGTCAGATCCAGTGCATCTTCGTTGTGCGACTGCGAATCATGCATCGTCGGGCGACTCCTGTGCTTGCGTCGCAGACCTGTTCTCGGACAGCATTGCACACACTTGCTCAGTCGTTAGCGCATGCGAGAAGTAAAACCCCTGCTGCAGAACGAATCCCAAATCGGCAAGCTTGTGCGACTGCTCAGCAGTTTCCACGCCACACGCGATGATTGGCAAATCAAGCTCGGTTGCGACTGCCATCGCCGCAGCGCATGCGCGCTGCGCAGACGAATCACCGGCAAGCTCCGCGACCACGCCGCGATCGACTTTCAAACCGGCAACCGAGCTGTTCGCCAACATCTGAAGTGAGTATGGCGCTCGCGCAAAGTCATCAAGCACCACGCAAACACCGAGCTTCGCTAACGCCTTGCACGCCTCGAAGCCATTCGCGGCGTCGCGTAACAAACAATGCTGGTTGATTTCTATGTCGATCCGCCGTGTTGCTATGTTCTGACTGGCAAGAATGTCACTCACACGGCGAGCGAAATCAGGCTGAGAGAATTCCTGCAACGACACGTTGAACGACAATCGCACTGTCGCCGAGAACCTGGCCGACCACGTCGCGAACGCCCGCAACCCCGCATCGAACACGTGCTGCCCAATATCCAGAATCAGCCCGGTATGCTCGGCAATGGCGACGATCTTTGTAGTATTCTGCTCGCCAGTTAACGCGGCGGGCCAACGCAGCAATGCCTCGACAGACACGCACTGATCGCTGCTAGTATCGATCACTGGCAGGAACTCGACGCTGAACTGATCTTGATCCAACGCGGTACGCAGCTCACAAGCCAGATCCTGGCGTTGCAGCGCACGCATGCGAACGGTCCCGGAATACAACCGATAGCTGCTGCTTGGTGACAGTCTCGCATCATCCATCGCTACCAGTGCATTACTAAACAGACTGTCAGCGTCGTTACCGTCCTGCGGGAACAGCGCGACACCCGCCCGCGGCGAGATCAGCACTGTGCGACCATCGACAGTCAGCGGTTCGGCCAGCATGTCCAGGAGTCGTAACGTCACGGCTTCAGCATCGGCCCCGTCGGCAACGTTGGGCAACAAAACGGTGAATTGGCGGTAATCGCTGCGCGCGACAATCGACACGCGATCGAGGTCGGCATCCAGCGACGCGTTTGTGCCGCGCAAGCGTTCGAGAAGCTGATCGGCAAGCGCCTTGAGCAGTTTGTCCTGTTGCACGACGCTCAGCGCGTAACCCAGTTCATCGGCACTGCCGATATGCAGGCAGATAACCGCCAGTCGGCCTTCGAGCAGGCGCTGTCGGTTCACGACCTGTTGCAATTCATCGAGCAGGAATTCTCTGTTGGGCAGATCCGTGACCCGATCGTGATAGGCAAGCTTGCGTGCCACAGAAAGCTCTGCGGCGCGGCCGGAAATGTCCTGGATAACCAGCATGACGCGATTGCGCCCCTGGACCAGATATAGCAGCTCATGCATTGGACCGTCCGCACTCAATCTGAGCTGAGCCCTGACCGATCGTCGCGTGCGTAAGACGCGCTGTACCGCGGCACGGATATCTTTAACAACGCTGGCCGGCCACAGTGCCTCAAGCTTCGGCACATGGTTGCCAGACGCGGCCGGGATGCTGCCATGCTCGATAATCGCAACGAGCGCGCCGTCAGAATCGAGCATCAACACGGAGTTATCCGTGCCTGCCGCGGAGTTTGTAGTGTTGTTATGGGCGTGTAGCAACGGGATTACTGGCTATTAGTCTGTATTTCCCGAGTATGCGATGTTTCACGTTCGAAGGTCACTCGCTGCCGGCCAGACTGAGAACTACGTCATATACCAGTCCATTACGAATGCAACCTTCGTCACAGTGCAGCCTTTGCAGCGTTGCGATCAGTATGGATACCGGGGCGCTGCGAAACGTCGGGCCACTGACGCCAAGCCACTGATCAATGGTACCCTTCGGCCCTGTTTGCATACGCAGAGCTAAGTGACAGGAGACCTTACGATGCACAATACGCTGACTCGACTCGCGCTCGTAGGTGGCATGCTTGCCATCACAACCTTGGGTGCCAATGCTCATGACCACGGCGGCGAGATGTCAATTGATGCCTTGCTGGAAGCCGACTATCGAGATGATGACCGTGCCCGCGACCAGTATCGCAATCCCGCGGAGACTCTCGAATTTTTCGGCATCAAGCCAAATATGGTCCTCGGAGAATACGGCCCCGGCGGCGGCTGGTACACGCGCATCCTGGCGCCGATGGTTGCCAAGAAGGGCACTTACGTCGGCATCAACGCAGATGTCGAGACCTACAACGCAGGTCAGGATGCCGAGCGCAATGCGCAGCGCAAGCTGTTCCCGACGACATTCCCCACCAAGGTCACCGAGTGGACCGGGCTAAGCGGCGACAATATCTCGGCCGTCGAAGTCGACGAGGCGCCCGAGTGGGCTGGCAAACTGGACGCCATCGTAACGTTCCGTGGCCTGCACGGTCTGACCCGCAAGAACCTCGCGGACGAGACGCTGAAGCACTTCTATGGCCTGCTGAAACCGGGCGGCATCGTTGGGGTCGTTCAGCACCGTGCCAAGGAAGACGCGCCGTACGACTACGCACGTGGTTTCCGCGGCTATCTCAAGCAGTCAGAAGTGATCGCAACGTTTGAGAGTCAGGGCTTTGAGCTGGTCAAGACAGCAGAAATCAACGCCAACCCCGCCGATGAGGCCAACTGGGAAAAAGGCGTCTGGACGTTGCCGCCGACACTGACCAACGGCGACACCGACCGCGAAAAATACATGGCGATTGGTGAGACGGATCGCATGACGTTGCTGTTCAAGAAACCGTAGCGGTATCGCTGGCGGGCCACCAATAACGCCCGGTGCAAGAATTGGAATGCCGGCAGGCCCATTGGGCTCGCCGGCTTTTCTTTATCAAAATTGCAATGATGGGCGCGGCAATGTTGTTTATGCTTGATCGTCATACACTGGCAGGAAGGGGCATCCCACATGTCCGATGCAGAATCGATATTGCAGGCGCTGCTTAATGAGGTCACGGCATTCGCGGAACAGCTCCTGATATCGCAAGGTGCGTTTGCGCCTTTCGCCGCGGCGCTTGATCCGCAAGGGTTGATCAACGGCGTGGAAGAAGACGCCAATGCACAAGACCAAACGCCGCAACGCATCGAACATCTGCGAACGTTGCTTGCGGCGCATGCCGCAACATCCGATACGATTGCCACGGCGCTCGTTTACGAAGTCCTCATCGAATCGCCGAGCGACAGCGATGCAGTCGACGGCATTGTCGCTGAGCTCGATCATCGCAGCGGCTATTCGTTACTGGTGCAGATTCCATTCGAGCTGGACGGCGACAGCATCCGCTATGGCGAGCTGACCGCGCAACCTGGCGAGCAAGCGATCTTTGCAAACTCCGGCGCAACAGACGATTTAGACCAAACGCATTAAGACAACTGATCATTGCCAATCAAGCGAGTCAAAACCCTAACTCAAACATGAACCAGCGCGATGCTGAACAGCACTGCGGCAAGTAACGCTGCGCCCGTGCGCTGAGTATTCAACCTGGTCCAGTGTTCCAGGTAGTGCTCCCATGTTCTTGCTGACTCTTGATCGTCTGGATTGACTGACGCAAGTTTGTTGTTCAGCGGCACGTTGCCGAGGCCGGTCACGAAGAAGGTACCGCCAACGTATGCGACGGCTCCGCCAAGCAGATAAGGCGAATATGCGGCTCTCCAGTCAACGATGGTGCTGATCGCAAGCACCAGGCAGATCAATGCGGTACCCATGAACACACCGAGGAATCCGCGATTCAACACGGTGACGTTAATCGTCTGCATCACCAACATACCTTGCGAAGGCGGCACGCGCTCCAGTGCCTTCATGATGAAGTTGGAAAAGGCGAAAAATATGCCGCCGATCAGCGCACTGCCAACGATAGCCGCGACGGTAACCGTGGTGAGCAAAGTACTCATGCTACCGCCTCATCATCGCCAGCCGCCCAAGTTCCGCTATCCGCAATCCGACGTGCAAAAGCAGAAAAATCAGCTGGCTCACGGCCAAGTGCGCGCTGGACGCCATCGCCAACGTAAGCGTTACGACCATCCAGAACCGTGTCGAACAAGTAGTTCAGAAGCCAGGCGATATCAGCGGGGATACCAGATGATTCGATACCTTGCGCGAATGCCTGCGCCGGTATCTGTTCGAACCGAACGTCCCGCCCAGCAGCTGCAGAGATCTCTTCAGCCAGCGCCGTGAACGTCAGAAGTCTTGGGCCGGTGACTTCGTAGATTTCGTAGGCATGCCCAGGTTCGGTCAGTGCGGCGACGGCGACATCGGCGATGTCATTGACGTCAATAAACGGTTCCGGAACATCCGCAGCAGGCAGTGCGATCGTGCCACCCAGAACCAGTTGCAGAAACTCGCCCTCAGAGAAATTCTGCATGAACCAGCTCGAGCGAACGATCGTCCACTCGATGTCCGTCGCCTGCACAATGCGCTCGCATGCCTGAGCTTCCTCTTCGCCGCGTCCGGATAGCAATACGAGGCGACTGACACCGTGTTCGACCGCCATATCAACGAACTGCTGAATGGCGTCGGTCGCACCCGGTATCGCTAAATCGGGCGAATAAGAGAGGTATACCGATGTGACGCCATCAAGCACCGCATCCCAGCCTTGCGGCTTGTTCCAATCAAATGAAGGATTGCTTGAACGGGAGCCAGCCCGAACAGGAATACCTCGCGACTTTAATCGCTGGACGACTCTGCGCCCTGTCTTGCCGGACCCACCCAGCACCAGCGTACTGCCTTGTTCGTTCTTCTGCGCGTCGTTTCTGTGATTCATGATCGCCTCCTGGCCGTTTATGTGTTGTGGATAGCCTACGAGGTGAGGCCGGAACGGCCCATGCTCAGATTGATCAAATGCATACGAATTCGTCTAGAATGGATCAATGGATAGTTTGGGTGGCTTGTTGGACGCGCCGCGGGCGCGCGGTGCTTTCTCATTGCGGTGCACAATGAGCACGCCGTGGTCGCTTCGAATTCTGGCCGAGTCACCGTTGACTGTCATCGCGGGCATCACCGGCGACGTCTGGGTTAACCCGGACGATGGCGAGGCGGTCTATGTCGGCCCCGGCGATATCGCGATTACCCGGGCACCGGCTCTCTACAATGTTTCAGAATCGCCGGAAGCGCCGCCCAACATCTTCATCCACCCTGGCCAGGACTGCCGCGACGCTGAGGGCGAGTCGCTGTTTGACGCGTTAATGCATGACACCCGCACATGGGGAACGGACCCGAACGGCTCCACGGTGTTTATCGTCGGCGCCTACGAGCACCTGAGCGATATTAGCGACCGCTTGCTCAAGGCCTTGCCGTCGGTGATCTCCCTATCTCGCGATGAATGGGCGTCTCCGCTGGTGCCCATGCTGTGCGAAGAAGTCGTCAAGGATGAGCCCGGACAAGCGGCGGTTCTCGACAGACTCATTGATCTCTTGGTTACTGCCGTGCTGAAAGCGTGGTTTGCCCAAAAGGCATCTAACGCGCCGGATTGGTGGCGTCACCAGGGCGACAGAGTTGTCGAGCAAACCCTGCGGGTTATGCATGACGACCCAGCACGTAGCTGGACGCTGGACTCCCTTGCAAATGAGGTCGGCACGTCGAGAGCATCGCTCGCTCGGCGCTTCAACGACATCGTTGGCGAACCGCCGATGACCTTTCTCAAAAACTGGCGTATGGCCCTCGCCGCCGACTTGCTGTGCCAGCCCAATGAATCAGTATCCACAGTCGCACATCAGGTGGGCTACTCGACACCATATGCTTTTAGTGCTGCTTTCAAACGCGTGCGTGGCATCAGCCCGCAAGAGCATCGCGCAAGCGCGACCATGGAAAGCGTTCACGGCTAATCGGTCGGCGCCAACTCAGCCATACTCACGGAGAAGCTCGCCGAGCGTGCCGCGCGTCCATAAAGGCGCGCGATCGAATTGTGGCAAGCGTCGCTGCCTGCCAGTCCGGCTCGTGACTGGGACGAATGCGTATGCATTTGATCATTCCGAGCATGGGCCAATTTGGCGCAGATTCGTAGACTGTTCATGACCAACAAACAGCCTGGAGGCAGTCATGAAAAACCCAATCGCTACGATTTATCTAATGCTGGCAGGACTTCTGCTTTTGGCTATCGGCGGTGCCATTCTGCTCGCACCACACGCTTTCCATGCCAGCAATGGAATAGAACTTGGTAACAACCCCACCATGCTCTCGGAGATTCGTGCTCCGGGTGGGTTGCTGGCCGCTTCCGCAGTACTGGCGCTGATCAGCGTATTCCGGCGCCGTTTGCGGGCGTTCACAACACCGCTACTAGTGCTGATTTTCGGCTCGTTCGGCCTGGCTCGTCTGGTAAGCATGGCTCAGGACGGCATTCCTGGTGGATCAATTGTCGGCGCGACAGTCCTTGAGTTAATTGTTGCCGCTATTGGCATCGCTATACTTTGCAGACAACAAGCTGCTGCTGACTCAAGACTTGCAGTCCCGGCTGCTCCGCATTGAATGGGCCGCGCTTTATCGTCGGCAAAAAAAAGGCGCCGCTGAGGCGCGCTTTTTGTTTGTTTGGTGGTGATGGGTGGAATTGAACCACCGACCTACGGGTTATGAGTCCGTCGCTCTAACCATCTGAGCTACATCACCAGGGTGCCGGTATTTTCGGCCGGCAATTGTCTGTCTTTGGCTTCTCGTCTGTCAAGTCGTCAAACGTTAAACCTGAAGTGCATGATGTCGCCTTCCTTGACCAGATAGTCCTTGCCTTCCAGCCGCCAGTGTCCCGCCGCCTTTGCGCCCTGCTCGCCGTTGCCCGCAATGAAGTCATCATAGGCAGTCACCTCGGCGCGGATAAAACCCTTCTCAAAGTCGGTGTGGATCTCACCCGCCGCTTGCGGCGCGGTTGCACCAGCCTTGAAGGTCCACGCGCGGACTTCCTTCTCACCCACGGTGAAGTAGGTGTTCAGACCCAGCAGCGCATAGCCGGCGCGAATCACACGATTCAAACCAGGCTCGCTTTGGCCCAAGTCAGCCAGAAACTCGGCTTTGTCTTCATCGTCCAGAACCGCGATCTCAGCTTCAATCGCGGCGCAAACAGCAACGACACTCGCCCCCTCTTTGGCCGCCACCGCGGTGAGTTTGTCCAGGTACGGGTTATTCTCGAACCCGTCTTCGTTCACATTGGCGATGTACATCACCGGTTTGCCAGTCAGCAATTGCAGGTCGCGAATTTCGAGACGCTCGTTATCGTCCAGATCCATGACACGCAATGGCTTGCCGTCGGCCAGGTGATCACGCAGTCGTGTCAGCAGATCGCGACGGTAAATGGCCGCTTTATCGTTGGCCTTGGCGGCTTTGGTGGCCTTCTGCAAACCGCGCTCGACGGACTCGAGATCGGCGAGTGTTAACTCGGTATTGATCGTATCGGCATCGTCCACCGGATCTACCTTGCCAGCCACGTGCGTGACGTCGTCGTTATCAAAGCACCGCACAACATGCGCGATTGCATGCGTCTCGCGAATGTTGGCGAGAAACTTGTTGCCGAGGCCCTCGCCCTTCGACGCACCGGCAACCAAGCCGGCGATATCGACAAACTCCATCGCAGTCGGGATGACTTTTTGTGGCTTGGCAATCGCCTCCAATGCCTCCAACCGCAAGTCAGGCACGGTCACCACACCGACGTTCGGCTCAATGGTGCAAAACGGGTAGTTCTCGGCCGGAATGTCTGCCGCCGTCAATGCGTTGAATAGCGTCGACTTGCCGACATTCGGCAGACCGACGATGCCACATTTGATTCCCATAGTGTGTTCTCTCAGGCCTCGCCACCGTCGTTGGCGGGCGATTGCGGTTCAGGTTTTTGCGGCTTCTTGCGGGGCTTGCGATTCAGCTCGTTCATAACAATACCCGGGCCCTTTCGCACCATCTTTGGCACTGCCTTCACGGCGCGCTGCAGCGCCTCGTCGATGAGCAGCTGCTCTTTCTGGCTAGCGCGCTTGAGCACATGGCCAAGCACTTTGTCACTGGTGCCCGGGTGCCCAATGCCAATACGCAACCGATAAAACTCACCGCCGCAGTGTGACATGATGTCGCGAAGCCCATTGTGGCCGCCATGGCCGCCGCCCTTCTTTAGCCGCAATGTACCGGCAGGTAAGTCAAGCTCGTCGTGCGCCACGACCGTCTCATTGATCGACAATCGGTAATAGTCGAGTACTCCGCGCAACGGGCCGCCACTCAGATTCATGAACGACATTGGCTTGATCAGCCAGATCTCCTCACCGCCAATGCGAATCCGAGCGGTCTCGGCATCAAAGCGTCGTTGGAACTTGAACTTCTCGTCATAGCGTTCAGCCAATGCATCGACGAGCCAGAAACCAGCGTTGTGCCTGGTTTCAGCGTACTCAGCACCGGGGTTGCCGACCCCGGCAATGACACGAATTGCATCAGCCATGCGTTTTCGCTTCCTCGCGCGGAGCGCATAAAAAAGCCCGTGGTCAGCGCCACGCGGACCACGGGCTTTGCAGACCAGTCGGGCTTAGCCCTCGCCTTCTTCTGCGTCGTCAGCACCTTGTGCGATCGTGGGCACTTCGGCAGAGACTTCTTCTGCGTCATCGGTCTCTTCGACAACAGCACGCGGCTTGGAGATAGACACGACCGGTTGATCGTGGCCTTCACCTTGCGCCAGCTCCGGCAACTCGACACCTTTCGGCACCTTGATATCGGACAGATGCAGGATATCGTCCATGCCAAGCTCAGTGACATCGACTTCGAGGTACTCGGGCAGATTCTTCGGCAGACAGGTGACCTCAACATCGTTGATCAAACGAGAAATCACGCCGCCCTCCAGCTTGACGCCGGGCGCGACATCTTCACCGATGAAGTGCAACGGTACGTTCATGCGGATCGCTTCACCGGCAACGATACGCTGCAGGTCAACGTGCAACACGACAGGCTTTGCAGGGTGGCGCTGAATGTCTTTCAGGATCGCTTCCTGGTTCTTATCGCCGACCTTGATATTCAGAACACTTGAGTAGAACGACTCGTCCTGCAACGCGCGAAGCAGCTTATTGTGTTGCAGCGAGATTGAGCGCGGCGGACGGCCGGCGCCATAGATGATCGCGGGTACTTTCCCTTCTTTACGCAGGCGGCGGCTCGCACCTTTGCCCTGGTCTTCACGGAATTCCGCAACCAGATCGATATTGTCAGGCATGACATTCTCCGGTTAAACGTTTAGTGGTTTGTCGTATTCATCGCAGCGGAACCGACGGGCTTGCGACCAGCCTGCCAGCGCTAAATCCGCTGCGGGCGCGCATAATACGCCACAAGTCTCCGAAAAAACAAGGAAAACGCGCGGTTTTTAGGTGTCAGAGCTACCCGATCGGCCCACCGACGGTCGTCAGTCCACGTACAGGCTGCTCACGGACTCCTCATCGCTGATGCGCCGCAGCGTCTCGGCCAGCAATTCTGCGGTACTCAACTGGCGAATCTTGGGGCACGCGGCAGCTGACTCGGACAGCGGAATAGTATCGGTAACCACCACCTCATCGAGCTCGGACCGGCCAATGCGATCGACCGCAGGCCCTGAGAACACGGGGTGGGTGATGTAGGCCGCGACGCTCTGCGCCCCGTGTTCTTTCAATGCGGCCGCTGCCTGACATAGCGTGCCCGCGGTATCCACCAGGTCGTCAATCATGACGCATTGCTTGCCCTCGACGGTACCAATGATATTCATCACTTCGGACACATTGGCGCGTGGGCGGCGTTTATCGATAATGGCGAGCTCGGCGTCATCAAGGCGTTTGGCCAATGCGCGTGCGCGCACGACGCCGCCAACATCCGGCGACACGACGACCATGTCGGGATATTTTTTCTTCCAGACATCACCGAGCAAGATCGGCGACGCGTAGACATTGTCGACCGGAATATCAAAGAAGCCTTGGATTTGATCGGCATGCAGGTCAACCGTCAGCACACGATCAACGCCAGCGGCCGCAATCAGCCGCGCGACAAGTTTTGCCGTAATCGGCACCCGCGAGGCACGCGGCCGACGGTCCTGGCGCGCGTAGCCATAATACGGAATGACTGCGGTGATGCGCGATGCGGAAGCACGCCGGCATGCATCGACCATGACCAGCAGCTCCATGAGGTGATCGTTGGCAGGCGGACACGTTGGCTGCACGATGAATGTTTCGCGCCCGCGAATATTCTCGAGAATCTCAACGGTGGTTTCGCCGTCGGAGAACTTGCCAACATGCGCTTTGGCCATGGGCACATGCAGGTGCCGTGCGATATCCGCGGCCAGTTTCGGATGAGCATTGCCTGAGAACAACGCGAGACTTGCAATTTCCAAGGCCGCCCCCCCAAAAAGGTGCCTGACAGTTTGAGTAACGGAAATGGCTGGGGTGGCAGGATTCGAACCTGCGCATGACGGGATCAAAACCCGTTGCCTTACCGCTTGGCTACACCCCAGTTGCTCGTGCAATCCGCCGACAGGCCTGCGAGGCGACGATCATCTTGCCGTCTTGTAGCTCGCGGAGCATGTCAGGGGGGAGATTGTCGTCATCCAATGACGGCATGTCAATGCGACTATCGCTGCGCAGACGACATTGCCTGCTGGGCAATATCCCAGTCGCGAATGATGACAGTCAGGCGTGTATCTGCATAGCTGGCCTCAATCTTGCGTGGCAGCGCATTGAGCTCCCAGCGTCGATATTCTGTATAGCGTATTGTCCAGCCCGACTGGCTGATCTGCCGCGCAGTGCCTTGTTCATCAACGTCGACATCAGCGCTGACACCAGGCATCGGCACGCCAAGCAACCAATAACGAAGCCCGGATACCGGCACACGGACGCCGGTTTGGCGCAGCAGCTCAGTCTCTGGATCTGCCACCGTAACCGTGTCGATGCGGCTACCTGTCAGCGTCACCGCGCGCGGATTTCCCTGCATTCGCAGACCGCCAATACCGAGCGGGCCGTCCAGCTCTGCATTGAATTCGCGCGATTGTTGGGTCCAGCTCAGACTGGCACTGGAGGCTTCTTCAGGCGTACGAATGCCCACGCGCCCCCGCAACGACCAGTTATCAATCGTGCTTAGCACTTGTTGCCGGGTCTCCCAGTCGCCCAGTAACGGCAGTTGCTGCACGCCTCGTGTGGCGCAACCGGCCAGCGCAATGCCGGCAACTGCCAGTAGAAACCAGCGCATCACTAGCTGCGGGTTGTCGGACCGTCGTCCAAGAGACGGTCGACGGTGTCTCGCAAGATGTCGTTGTCGGGCCACCGCTGCCAGGCTTCTTGCAACAGTTTGCGCGCCTCGTCTTCCTCGCCCAGGCGCCACAGCGTCTCACCTAAATGCGCGGCGACCTCGGGATCCTGGAAATCCGCCCATGCGCGCTCCAGATAACCGCGTGCCTCTTCAAAGCGCCCGCGCCGGAACAGCACCCAACCCTTGCTATCGATAATCGCTGAGTTGTCTGGGTCGAGCTCCAGCGCGCGGTCGATCAGTTTTTCAGCCTCGCGATACTTGGTCGTACGATCGGCCAACGTGTAGCCAAGCGCATTCAGCGATGTCGCCGAGTTGGGATAGGCGTCCGCCGCGTCGCGAAAGGCCGCGATCGCATCGTCAAGCCGGTCCGCGCGCAGCAACACGTCTGCTCGTCCCAGCATGGCAAACTCCGCGGTCGGTTTGACGGCCAAATAGGCATCGTAGAGCGTCAACGCCTGCTCGTAGAAGCCACCGTCGGCATACAATGAGGCCTGCATCGTGCTGAGCTCGAGCCCATAACGGGGGTGACGGGTAATGAAAGACTCCAGGTGCTCAAGACCGGCCTGGTAATCTGTGCGTTGCGCGAGCACCGACGCAGCCCGCCGCTGAGCCGCCAGTACCAGGTCGCCGCTATCCACCTGCGCGTACATACGCACGGCTTGCTCCGCCCGGCGATTACGTTCTGCAAAGCGGGCCATGTAATACAGCGCATTACTGGTCTTCTTGCCGCTGGCGAGCAACTCGAGGAATAGTTGCCGGGCATCGTTGAGATCACCCGACTGCAACCTCACCAGGGCCAGTGCCTCAAGGACTTCGGCGTCGTCGGGATGCTCTGCGCGCAACTGCTCCAGCATATTGATGGCGTTGTCCGTATCCTCGACGCGCGCGTTCAGAAATGCCAGCTCAACCTGCTGATCGACCGTTGCGTCCGCGTCCAGATACAACTCGGGGTCGGTAAATGCCGCTTCGTCCTGGTCTTGCCCAATCAGACTGCTGATCTTGAGCAAGCGCGCATCGTTGTCAAAGCCACCAATGCGTTGCAAGCGTGCAAGCGACGCGTCCGCCGCGTCGTAGTCGCGCGCTGCCAATTGACCGGCAACGGCCAGGCGCAACACACAAGGTGTGTCGTCAAACTGCTTGGCCAGGCGTTGGAATACCGTTGCCACGTGTTCCGCGCGGGTTGAGGGCAAAAGATGCTTATCTACTGCGTCGCAGACTGCGGTCACGTCCGCGCTTCGCTCAATAATGCCGGCCATTCGGCCACGCCCCGCTTTGAGCTCGCCTGCGCGAATCTCTGCCATCGATGCATATAGCTGCGCCGTATCCGGGGACGCCGACAACGCGGCCCAGCGTTGCGCCGCGGTGACGGCTTGGCGATCGAACCCAAATTCGAACGCTACCAAGGTCGCCTGACGCGCCGTCTCGACCGAATCGCGTCGCGCGGCGGCCTGC
>JBCCCC010000048.1:0-20719 GCA_039033695.1 Pseudomonadota bacterium
AACGGCTGATGCGCACGTCCTAAGTGACATCGCCAAGAGCTACAGTTCAGTGACACTGGCCGGCGTTGCGCTAACGAAAATCGATGAGGCCGCGCGCCTTGGCGGTGCGCTGACAGTTCTGATACGTGATGCGCTGCCGCTGGCCTATATCTGCGACGGCCAGCGCGTGCCAGACAACCTTGAAATTGCGGCGAAGCGCAAGTTGTGGCTGATCAACCATGCTGTCCAGGCTTCGATGTCGGATGACTACTTGCCGGACGAAACGTATATGGCTGATCAATTCGGCATGCAGGAGGTGGTCAATGGATAACTCAGTGCAAGCGGCACAGATGCGCGACGCGGTATCGGCAAGGCCTACCAAGGTTATTGCCGTGACCAGCGGCAAGGGTGGCGTGGGAAAAACCAACGTGTCAGTCAATTTGTCGGTCGCATTGGCTGAGCGTGGTCGAGACGTCATGTTAATGGATGCAGACCTGAGCCTGGCCAACGTCGATGTGCTATTGGGCTTGCAGCCCACGCATAATCTCGCGCACCTGATTCGCGGTGAGGCCGATCTTGAGCAAACGATCGTGACAGGTCCAGCCGGTGTTCGCATTGTGCCTGCCGCATCTGGCGACCGCACGATGGCCGATCTGCCGCAAGCCTCGCAGGCCGCCATCATCAGCTCGTTCAGTCAGCTCGAGCGTCAGCCCGACATCTTGATCGTCGATACGGCAGCCGGGCTTGCCGAGAACGTCGCGCGCTTCGCGCAGGCTGCCCAGCATGCGTTGGTTGTGGTTTGCGATGAGCCTGCTTCAATCACTGATGCCTATGCGCTGATCAAGGTATTCAGCCGTGACTACGGCATCCGTCGATTTCATGTCCTAAGTAACATGTCGCGCAGCCGCGTGGATGGACGCGAGCTGTTCGAGAAACTACTGCGCGTCACGGATCGATTTCTGGATGTGGTACTGACACACGCCGGCACCATACCTGCGGATGGCTACCTTAAGAAGTCGGTGCAGGAGCAGCGCGCGGTCGTTGCGGCATATCCAGACAGTTGGTCTGCAAAAGCGTTTGACCAGCTTGCCGAAAAAGTCGACGCCTGGAAACAACAGCACGAGGCCAGCGGCGGCCTGAAGTTCTTCTTCGAACGCTTGCTACAAGAACAACAACGCGACAGTGCACGGAGGCACTCATGAGTTACGCACAGCCAAAGCAGGGCATGCCGCAACCCGAATCCGAGAAGCTGATTACCGACAACCTGGTATTGGTCAAGAGAATCGCTCACCACATCATGGCGAAGCTGCCGTCGAACATCGAGCTCGATGATTTGATACAGGCCGGGATGCTCGGCCTGATCGAGGCGGCGAGCCACTATGACCCAAGTCGTGGCGCGAGTTTCGAGACTTATGCTGGCATTCGGATTCGAGGTTCGATTCTGGACGAAGTGCGCAAATCCGATTGGACGCCGCGCTCAGTGCATCGTCGCTATCGATCCATTACCGAGGCGATCGCAGAACTGCAATCGCAGACCGGCCGACACCCGACCGATCAGCAAATCGCCGATCATCTGGAAATTCCACTGGAGGAATACCATGCGATTCTCAGCGATTCGGCAAGCTGCCGGCTGTTTAGCCTGAATCAACCTTACAGTGATTCCGATCGCGTTCAGGAGGTTGCCTCCGACGATCACGCGGAACCGGACGATGCACTGGAGGGTATCCAGTTCAGTGAGCGGTTAGCTGAGGCTATCAGCAGGCTGCCGGACAGAGAGCGTATGGTGTTGTCGCTGTACTACGAGCGGGATATGAACCTCAAAGAGGTCGGGCTCATTCTCGAAGTCAGCGAGTCACGCGTGTGCCAGATTCATGGCCAGGCGTTGCTGCGTCTGCGCAGCAAGCTCGGTGACTATGCCGACTACCTGGAGGGCAGATAAATGGACTTGGCAACTCTGACTTACCCATCAACGCTCGCCATCGTATTCGCACTATTGTTTCTATGCACGTTGTGGACACTGCTTGGCGTGAGACGCCGGTTGGCAACCCAGGATCAGGATATCAAGCGCCTTTCCGAGCTGATCGTCTTTCGCGATGAGGATGCACTTCACGGCCGCACGGTTAGTGAGCTGGGCGCCTTACGGGATCGTCTTGATGTACTGACAACAGACCTACGCGGCGTTGCGGATACTCAGCTGGAGTTGAAACGCGCCCCTGGCGCTGGCTCGTTGCAGGACGCGACGCTACTGGCGCGGCAAGGTCTGAGTCCCGATGAATTGTCCAGCCGAGCTGGCGTATCGCTTGGAGAGGCAGAGCTGCTTGTCAGACTGCACAGTCCGAACAACAAGAACAATGCAATAGGAGTGTCCCACTAATGGTCAACGAACAAAGCATGCAGTTTCTGCAAACCCTGACACTTGAAATCGCTCGCAAGGAGATCAAGCTGCCATCATTCCCCGATGCAGTCATTCAGATTCGCGATGCGCTGGAACAAGAAGACTGCGATATTGAGAAAGTCTCTGATCTGGCGAGTCTCGAGACGGTGCTGGCATCGAGGTTGCTGCAGTCTGCCAACTCGGCTTTCTACAATGCCGGTGGTCAACAGATCAGCAATCTGCGCGCAGCCGTTATGCGTCTGGGGCTGAACGAAGTCCGCAACATGGCGATTGCCGTGGCCGTCGAGCAGATTTTCATGGCGAAAGATCATCCTTCGATCGCCGATGACCTGGCAATGCTATGGCGGCGCAGTATCGCGTTGTCATCTGTGGCATATGTGCTCGCCGAGCGTTGCAGCAAGGTCAGTCCTCAATTGGCATTCATCTGCGGCCTGCTGCATGAAGTCGGTAAGCTGTATATCTTGATAAAAGCGGTCGACTTTCCCGAAGTGACTGTCGATCTTGACGCTCGCAGCGATGATCAGGGCAGCTGGCACCCTCAGGTAGGCCGTTGCATTGTTGAAGGTTGGGGTTTTGACGACGTCATCGCAGAGACCCTGGAGCCTGCGCAGGGACTTGACGGATTGGTCGCTGAAGAACCAGTGCTTCTGGATGTTGTTTTCGGCGCCGAACTGCTTTGTGCAAAAGGTGCTGATGAGGCCATCGATTTCACCGATCGCAGCCTTGCGAGGTTATCACTTGACGAGGAACGGTTGGCGGAGCTGCAGCCAGTCATTGACGAGCGCATGCAGGCGATGATGCAGACACTCGGCGGTTAGGCGCAGCGCGCCGCTTGGGTTAGTCGTTCGCATTCAGCCTGCGCATGCGCAGGCTTTCGCTTTCGCGCTGGAATAAGTGTTTGATCAACAGCTCTGACTCAGCTTCGCTAAACCCGACGAACTCGGTGGCAATGCCAAACATGTCACCACGACCGGGGTTGATTGGCTCGACACGACGGCGAACCACGGCGGCGGTTTCCAGGTAGTGACGATCGGCAACAAGCATGATTTGAAGAAACAGTTTGCTGTCTTCCGCCAAGGGTTCGGGATAGTCGAAGCGGATGCCGGTGGCGCCGACTTCGCAGGTTCCCGCATGGCCTTCGGTCAGCTCGCGCATAGTCTGTTGCCGTTCCGGTTGCTCGTCGAACAACAGGCTCAGCTTTTCATTCAACGCATTCAGGCAGTCTCGTACTGGCGTCGGTGCGTTCCCGAGCAGCGCAAAGCTCTCCTGGAACTTGGCTTCCAGATTCACCAAGCGCGCATGATTGCCAAAGTTTGACGGCTTTTGCAGCGCGCGAGATTCGAGTATCGATGCATATTCCGCGTCCGATAGTATGTTTACGTTGACGAAAGCTTGTTCGCGAATCCGGAACGATCGACGCATGTCGCGTTCTTCGTCACTCATCACAGCAGTGTGGTTCATGGCTGTTGCTCCTGTGGTGGATCTACCGCAGACACGACGGAAATCGTGGCATCTTCGGTACTGATGACATTAGGTGAATCCTCGTCCTCACCGATAACGATTCGAATATCTACGCGGCGATTGGCGGCGCGATGCTCGGGCGAGTCATTAGGCATTCTGGGTTTGGTGTCTGCGTGCCCGGTGACGGTAAACCGGCCTGGATCGACCGCCGGATTGTCCAGCAGCAAGTGCGCGACTGACACGGCGCGACTCGTGGAGAGGTCCCAGTTTGAGCGGAACCTCTGTGTCGCAATTGGCACATCATCGGTATGGCCCGCTACATCAACATAGCCGGACGAGCCATTCAGCAGGCCGGAAATCTTGCGTAACGTGGGGACGAATGTGGCGCGCACCGCATCATCGCCGGATGCGAAGGATGCTTTTTCGAGAATGTGGATGACGACGCGGTTGCCTTGTGTGACGAGGGCGATGGCGCCTTCGGCGATTTCGGCTTCCAACGCACGACGGATCCGCTCTGCCTCGCGAGCGAGGTCATCGTTGTCTTCTTTTTGCTGGTCAAATTCCAGCGTGTTCTGGTTGGAGTCGATCGTGAACTGACGAATATCCTGGGTCAGCGTTGGCTCCGGCCGGCCGGGGCTGAATTCCCGCGCGATGACGCTGGTGCCCTTCGGAATCGTCCTCGCCTCGATTTCCGCTTGCACACCGAAAGCGTTTTTCACCGATCCCGAGAGCTCCTTGAACTTCGCGGCATCCATCTCCGAGAACGCGAGCAATAGCACGAAGAAACACATGAGCAGCGTCATCAAGTCTGCAAAGGTCATGACCCACGCCGGGACGCCTCCAGATTCCTGCTTGGGCGACTCATCGTCCACGTGCAGCTAAGCCTCTTGTTCTTCTTTGGTTCGCGCTGACTTAGGCAAATAGGCTTCCAGCATGCTGGCGATGACGCGCGGGTTCTGCCCTTCCTGGATACTGAGCAGCGCATCGATGATGAGCTTCTTGCGATCCTTCTCCTCGCCACTGCGCAGTGCCAGTTTGTCGGCGATTGGCAGCGCAAACATGTTGGCAAGTATGGCGCCATACAGTGTCGTGAGCAGAGCAACCGCCATTGCGGGGCCGATCATTTTCGGGTCATCCATCGCCGACAGCATCTGGACCAGACCGATCAGCGTACCGATCATGCCCATTGCCGGGCCTACATCGCCAATGGCCTTGAAGATACTCTGGCCTTCTTCATGACGCTGCAGCGTCATTTGCATGTCCTTGATCAGCATCTCACGCACAACATTCGGTTGATGGCCGTCGATCAACAGGTTGACGCCGGTTTGCATGAACTCGTCATCGATCTCGGCTTCCTCAAGTGCGAGGATGCCGCCCTGGCGCGCCGCCTTTGCCAACTCAACAGATTTTTCAATCAGATCTTGCGGCGTAGCGAGTTTGAACATGAATGCCTTGACCGCAATTTTCGCAGCGCTCAGGAACTGGCCAAGGCTGAATTTCATCATGGTCACCATGAACGTCCCCGCGAAGACGACGGTGAGTGACGGTACGTTGATGAACGTGTTGACGGAGCCGCCCATAAAAATGGAGGCAAAAATAACTCCGAAAGCACCAATCAGGCCTATGAGTGTTGCAAGGTCCAAGTGACGCCCCTCCGTTTAGCTGGCAGTTTGCCGGGCATGACATTCATTGTCCTGGCTGCCTCATGCAGCCGCACATACCGTAATAGCGTGGTTTATCGCCAAAACTTTAGGGTTCAACTCTGGTCGTTACGAGGCGACGCAAAGCCGGTCTCGGCCTTCCGCCTTGGCCTTGTACAGCGCGCGGTCGGCCCGCAGCAATACGCTCTCGACAGTATCTGCGGGCAGCAGCTCGGTCAGACCACCAGAGCAGGTGACCTTGCTGTCTGCCTTGCCATATGGGATTTTTACGGTCTCCCGTACCATTGCCAGAAACCGGTTGACCAGCATCTCGCCAGTTGCGGCGTTCACATCGCCGAGGATCAACGCAAATTCCTCGCCTCCGTAGCGCGCAACGACATCCGAGCGACGCACAAATGTGCGCGACAGGCAATCCGCGACTGATCGCAGGACGTCGTCGCCAGCGGCGTGTCCATATTCGTCGTTAATGGCCTTGAAGTGGTCCAGGTCCAGCATGACGACGGTGACGGGCTGGCGCAAAATGAAATTGAGAGACACAGCCTGCTGCATGGCGACATCAAATGCGCCGCGATTGTATGTGTCTGTGAGAGCGTCGTGCTTGAGGTCTTCACGGGCATTGGCCAGGTCTTCACGCAGGCTCAGCATGCGTGAGTTCGCCTGTGCGATCTGCCCTTCAAACAGGCGGCGTTGCTCATTGAAAGCGTGGTTCACACTAACCATGGTTTTTTCGATGGCAACTCTTACGCTGGCGATGTCGCCGCTGTCGGCGGCTTTTTCGATGTGCTTCAAGCCATCGGTGACCGATGTCTCGGTGGTCTCCTCCCGAGAGGCGATTGAGCGCAGTCCGACGACCATGTCCTCGACGAGCAACCTGTAGTTACGCAATCGTTCTGCGACGAACTCACTCTCTCGCTGTCGTCGGTCAATGTAAAAACGCCGGACACGACCCCACTGTCTGGCACCGTCCGTAGCCTCCGCGATGCCTTCGTCGAGAATCGCTGCGCCATTCGTGACGTGCCGAGCGTACTCTTTGCAAAGGTCCTGAAAGCGCGGGTCCTCCTCCTCGAGTTCGACAGCGAATTCGCCCATGGCGCGCAGAATGCGATCCAGCGTGTCGAGGCTACCGTCGAGAAGATCAGGCTCGCCCTGTGAGCCTGACCTTGCGTTTTCACCGTCCTTGGTTCTGCTCAATAACTTGTTAACGAGACTCATCCGTTAGTTCCCGTGCCTGCTTTACTGCGTGAGCCAGGTTAGCGGCCAACGGATCAATGTCTTTAACGAGTCTGCACTCACATGTGGCTATGCGTCATTGCCGGTTGTGCAGCCAGTGTGAAACTGGTTATTCTGTTAAGCCAATAGCCATACGACGGCATGTGTCCGGTCTCGGCCAGCAGGGAAACGCAGGCAGCATGAGCGACGAAACATCGGCAGACGCATCGATTCTGATCATCGATGAAAACCGGGATGCGGCGACGCAGCTCAAAAGCATGATTGAGTTTCTTGACAGGCCTGCGGTTGTCGTCAGCGATGTGGCTCAATGGGAGTCCGTTGTCGAGTCCCACGCGCCCGGGTTTTCAGCCGTCTTTTTGGGCAACGCACTCGCTGCTAAGACCACGAAGAAACTTCTGGCTAGGCTGCAAGAAGTCTTGCCTGATACGCAGATTGTGGTTGTAGAAGGCGACGAGGATCGTGCGTAAGCCGCTACAGTTGAGTTGGCCGATCAAGCTCGATGAGCTTGGTGCCTTGTTAGAGCGACTTGACGCCATGCGGGCAGTAGCTGACTCGCTTGCCACGGATCACGCTTTCGTTGGCGATAGCCCGGCAAGCCACTCTATCCGCAAGATCATTTCCCAGGTTGCCCCGTCGACAGCGTCTGTGCTGATCACCGGCGAGTCGGGAACCGGTAAAGAGGTGGTTGCGCAGCAAATTCATGCGCAGTCGGGCCGCTCGGGTGAGTTTGTTTCGGTGAATTGCGGCGCGATACCGGAGCACCTGCTCGAGAGCGAGCTGTTCGGGCATGACAAGGGTGCATTTACGGGTGCCGTCACGGCTCGGCGAGGGCGTTTTGAGCAAGCGCATGAGGGCACGCTGTTTCTTGACGAGATTGGCGACATGCCACCTGCGATGCAGGTCAAGCTGCTTCGCGTGTTGCAGGAGCGTGTGATAGAACGAGTCGGCACTGCCCGTAGCATCGCCGTCGATGTGCGCGTGGTCGCGGCGACGCATCGCGACCTGGACACACGGATTCGTGACGGAGGTTTCCGAGAAGATCTTTACTACCGTCTGAACGTCGTGGAAATCGAGTTGCCGCCATTGCGAGATCGGCGCGAGGATATTGCGCCGCTAGTGTCGGAGATGCGCAGACGTATTCGTGATCGGCATAACGTTGACGTGTCGCTGTCGGCGCAAGCGCTGGAAGCGATCTGCGCGTTCGATTGGCCAGGCAACGTGCGTGAGTTATCGAATCTTGTGGAACGGCTAATGGTCGTCAAGCCGCATGGCACGATCGAATTGGATGACTTGCCTGCTGAGATTAGTGGGCTGGAGCCATTGCCTGAGGCATCGGACGTAACCAGCACAGTGTCGAGCCTAGTCGATGCCAGACTCGAGCTACCCGCTGATGGCGTTGACTTGAAGCAGCATATTGCCGACGTTGAGCGATCGTTGATCTCGGAGGCGTTGATTAGGGCAGATGGCGTGGTTGCCAAGGCAGCCAAGCTGCTTGGTGTTCAACGTACGACACTGGTCGAAAAAATTCGTCGCTACGAGCTCTAGGCGAGCGTCTGGCGACCGGCAGCGCGAGATTTGTTGGGGCCTCGGTTTCAACAAGCGGCACGCAGGATGCCAGAACGCCACACAGGCATCGGCGGCAATTCGAACAGCATTGACGGCCAGGAAAGAGCCCCACTTGTATTTTTTTTGCAACAACGGATCACCGATCGGCTTGTATCGCATGGGTTGGCCACGTCATTGCCGAAATTGCTCTCTCAGCGTTAACAGATACATGGCATAGGCGGAAGCCAGCGGCTTGATTGCCAAAATCCCTGCAGAATCAGAGGATTCAAGGTAGCGCTGCCATGCTCGCGCGCCGCCATGCTGCGCTTGGGTGTTCTGACCCTTTGGAAAAATGGCCCACATACAGCGCCTCAACATCGAGAGCACTTTTTGTAGACTACCGTTCTTTTTGTGCTACAGTCAGGCAAACGCGACTTTAGTTATGTCACTTTTGACAGACACGAGATGCGTTGATCGCAACTCTTCTGCGCACGCTGACGGTGACCAAACCGCCGTTTTGTCGCAGGCGCGGGGGCAGGTGTTGCGAGGTTTGCTAGTGGAGGGTCGACCGAAACAGGGAGTTATCGTTTGGAGTGGTCGACGGATATGAACCAATTCACCATAGGGGATTTATTATGAGTATTGGGGGTTATCTTGGCCGAGCTGGTCGCTGCGCACTCGCAGTCGGCGTGCTTTCGGCTATAACCGCGCCTGCATTCGGGCAGGCAGAAGACGATGAGGATGCCATTGGCACGATTGAAGAAGTCGTTGTCACTGGTACCCGTATCCAAAATACTAACGTTGTCGCAGCCAGTCCGGTCACCTCGATCGGCCTGGAAGAGATTTCTCTCAAGCAGACACCAAATATCGAGCGCGTGTTCCGCGATCTACCGATCACCATCCCTGGGGATGGCGAAAACGTCAACAATGGTACGGCTGGTCAGGCCACATTGGATTTGCGTGGCCTAGGTCCAGAACGTCTATTGATTCTGATCGATGGCAAGCGATTGGCACCTTACGATATCGACGGTATCGTCAGCACGGACGTCATACCTGTCAATATGTTGGAGCGCGTTGACGTGGTCACCGGCGGCGCATCTGCGGTGTATGGATCGGACGCGATCTCCGGCGCGGTTAACTTCGTACTCAGAGATGACTTTGAAGGCGTAGAGCTCGACTTCGGTTACTCGGACACCGACTCCGGTGCGGCAGTAAACGGTGGCGGCGAAGACACTACCTACGTGAACGCCCTGTTTGGTCTGAACTTCGATGACGACCGCGGCAATATCACGTTGGGTGCAGGTCGCACCAAGCGTGGCGCTATTCTGCTCGGCGAGCGCGACTTTGGTTTGTTCGGCGTTGCGTCCTCGAATGGCCAGGGATTGGGCAGTGCTCCTGACGCCCCTGCCGCGGACTGTACCGGTAACACCGATGCATCGACGGCTTTCAGCTCGGGCGTTGGCTCGACAACTGCCATCCCAGGCACGCTGAACCTGCGTAGCGGTAACTCTTATCAGTTCCGCGACGATCTCAGCCTGGTGCAGGGTGAGTGTGCACGGTTCAATTTCAACCCGTTCAACTATTACCAGACACCACAGGATCGTTTCCAGGCGACCACGATTGCGCGATACGACATTACGGACAATATCGAGGCATATGCACGCGCGAGCTTCTCGTCGAATGAGTCTGCTTTCCAGATCGCGCCTTCTGGTACGTTCGGTGCTTCTTTCACCATACCGGTGATGAACCCGTTCTTCTCGGATGCAGCACGTACGACGATCATCGATGATCTTAGAGCTGGTGCGCAGCAGTTCCTGACGGACACCAATGCCGCGTTAGCAGATGCAATTGCCGACGGTGACGCAACAGCGATTTCCAACTTGCAGGATGCTCTGGCGGCCGATCCGCTGGGCTTCAATTCTGTTGGTATTCAGGATCTCAATGGCGACGGTGTCTTCGATGAGAGCGATGCGTTTACCTCGACAGCGCGACGCAGAACGCTGGAGCTCGGTCCTCGTACCGGTATCTTCGATACAGACTACCTGCAATACGTTGGCGGTATTCGCGGTACGCTTCCCGGTGATTTCGACGCATGGAATTTCGATGTATCGTATTCGCGCGCTCAGTCTGATTTTGTCGAAACGCGCGATGGCTTCACTAACCTGACCAACCTTGCATTGGGCATCAATACGGTGAGCGCAGATGAGTGTATCGATGCTAACGGTGTCGTTACCCCAGCGCCTTGTTCGCCGATCAACGTGTTTGGCCCACTCGGGTCGATCACGGAACAGCAGCGCACGGATGGGTTCTTCATCGCGATTGCCAGCGACATTCGCCGCACGACCCAGGAAATCTGGTCGGGCACGCTTGATGGCACCATCGAGCAAGCCAGACTGCCTTGGGCTGAGAATGGTTTGTCTCTGGCCGTCGGTGCAGAGTTCGCAACCACAACCTCAAGCTCGTCCCCGGATGAGTGTCTGAAACTGGCTCCTGCAAGTTGTCAGGGTGGCGCGGGTGGTAATCGCCTGCCAATCCAGGGTGCTTACAGTTCCGACGAGTACTTTATCGAGGGCATCTTGCCGATTATTGAGGGCGGGCCTACCGGTATTGACAGCTTGTCGCTAGAAGTCGGTTTCCGCGATGCGAGCTATGACGTTCAAGGGGACACAGAGTCCTGGAAGGCAGGTCTTAGCTGGCAGGTGTTTGACGGCTTCCGGGTCCGGTTCATGGAGCAGCAAGCTGTTCGTGTGCCGAACATTGGCGAGCTGTTCTCACCAATCGTCACCGGCCTGGACAATGCGACCATCGATCCGTGCTCGGTTGGCAACCCGAATCCTCCGGCTCCTGGTTCTGAGTTGTTCCAGCGTTGCGTAGATACGGGCATGCTGCCGAGTCAGGTTGGCGTGATTCCGAATATCATCTCGGGTCAGGTCAACGTGTTCGAGGGTACGAACCCGACAACGACGTTGATTCCGGAGACGGCGCGCACAACAACGATCGGTTTCGTTTGGGAACCGGAGTTCCAGTTCTTCGGCGAATCCACAACGATCTCGCTTGACTACTACGATATCGTGATTGAAGACTATATCGATACGCCTACTGGTCAGGAAGCCCTGGATATCTGCTACATACTTGGCGATCCCGCGACCTGTAACGGTATCGTTCGTGTCGGTGGTGCACTGACAGAGTCCTCTACCGGTGTGCCTGCGTTCTTCACGAACTTTGAGTTCTTCAAGGCCGAGGGTGTGGATCTGTCGATCTCATCTCAGGGCTTCGATCTCGGCGCGTATGGCGAACTCGGCGTGACCTACACGGCGCACCAGTATCTGGATAACAAGTTCCAGACCAACCCGACATCGCCTACGGTGAACTGTCAGGGTCGTTATGGAACGTCTTGTGATCCGGTGCCGGAGTTCCGCTCTAATCTGCGACTACAGTGGCTGTATGGTGGCGTTGATGCATCCTTGCTTGTGCGTTACATCGGTGAGATGGACGCGCAGGAAAACGAGCGTGACTTGTTGTTCTCTGAGTTCCAGAGTGTTGATGCTGAAACGTATTTCGACTTGCAGGTCGGTTACACCTACAAGGACTTCGCACGTTTCTCACTACTGATCAGCAATATTGCAGATACGGATCCACCGATCTTGGGTAACGAGACGGGTTCGACGGACTTCAACTCGGGCAACACCTTCCCGAGCTTGTATGACACCATCGGCCGTATGTACTCGATGAATGTGAAGTTCACGTTCTAGGGCAGAACTGAATCTTGCAAACCTGGCGCGTTCTTGTCGACCCTACTGTCGGCAAGAACGCGCTTTTTTTTGCTGTAGTGTTTTCGAGGTCAAAGCTGCGCGCTGTTACAGCGTCTTTCCCGCCCGCTGCCCGAGGCCGGGCACGTGCGCGTTGGCATGCCGCCGCTGTATCGTATAGGTGTAGGCGACGCGTTGTTGTGCGCCCTCGATGACGATGATCGCCAGGCCTGTGCTGTCACCACACCGTTCGATAGCGTCTGCTTCGATACCGCTATCTGATGCCGAAAACCAGTGTTCGGCACACATACTTAGTTCAACTGGATGCGACCCGTAGGGAGTATCTTGTTTGATCGTCGACGGCTGCATATGCACCGGTCAACAACCCGTGGCACACAAGGTGTCACGCCCGTTAGCTCCGGCCATGGATCTTTTGGGTCGGGCGCTAATAGCGATGCGCCGCGGTTGGTTTCGAATTATGGGATGGCCGCTATTCCAAACTCCACGCGTTTGCTCGTGGGTCGCCCCCGGTCAGCAGGTGTGGGCGTTGTGAACCGATTTCGACAACGCTCGCTATTCTACCGAAGCTAGTCTATTGATTCTCTGCACGGCGAAACGTGGCAGGACAGTATGCCCAATGGTCGACGACGGCTACTGTTTGAGCTAGCCGCGCCACCCTATGATGGCGATCTCGCGGTTGTACCCGACGTTAACGTGCGAGCAATCCCAATGAGACCACCACCATAGTGGGTAGCGAGCATCTATCTGCTCGCGCCGCGTGTCGTGGCTATTCGTCAGCCAGAAGGTTCTCGCTCAAGAACGTCTCCATCGTTTGATAGTAATCAATGACGTTGTCGTACTTCCGGAAACCGTGGCCTTCGTCCATCTTGATCATGAGTTCGTAGTCCTTCTCATGTCGTTTGAGCTCTTTTTCTGCCTTAAGAGCATGAGACAGGTCAACGCGTGCGTCGCGTTTGCCGTAGGCCATGAATAGCGGTACTTCGATGTTCTCGATGTGGTTGAGTGGTGAGCGATTCTGCAAGAAATCCTCATCCTCATCCGGATCTCCAACCCGCCGGATCATCTGCGGCAGCCCACCCTCCCACGCTGCCGGCATGGTGTCGAACAGCAGCGGGATAGATGTCACGCCGACATAGTTGATGCCACACTTGTATAGCTCTGGCGTAAACGTCAGGCCGGCCATGGCTGCAAATCCGCCGTAGCTTGCCCCATAAATGCAAATGCGATCCGGGTCGGCAATGCCCTCATCAATGGCCCAAGCAACGGCGTCGGTCAAATCGTCTTGCATCGCCAGTCCCCATTCGCGGTTTCCGGCATCGATAAATTCACTGCCAAAACCAGCCGACCCCCGGAAGTTCACTTGCAGCACCGCGTAACCACGGTTGGCTAGGAACTGGATTTCGTTATTGTAGCTGTATGAATCGCGTGCCCACGGACCGCCATGTGGATTGAGAATCAATGGAACACGGCTCGACTCGCGGTCGACCGGCAGCGTCAAATAGCCCGGAATCTCGAGCCCATCCCTGGCGGTGAACTTGATCGGCTTCATCTCGGCCATCGTCTCTGGGTTCACCCAGGGTCGCGACGAGACTAATTGAGAGAGGCTGCTTTCTTTTCGGTCGTACATGAAGTACTTCGGCGGTTGCGTGCTGCTCCACGCAGTTATGATCGCGGTGTTCTCATCGCGCGTGGTGCTGGTCGGCCTGTTTATGGTGTCGGGCAGTGCTTGATCGATACCTGCCTGAATCTGCCCCCACTCTTCGTCGAAATAGTGGATACCCGGCTTGTCGGCATTGTAAGTTGCTGCGACGGGCTTGCGCGTAACGTCCGAGATTGACACGCCGCCAACGTCAACATCGGGGTGCTCGAACAACAACTCCGTGAGTTTGCGTTCTGTCAGGTCATAGCTGTACAGCCCCGCTTTATCTCGGGCATTGCCTTCCAGATCCAAATAGGAGGCTACATACGCGGTCTTGCCGTCATGTGAGATGTTAACGGGCTGGAATCCAGGCTCATCGAAACGGAACGAAATCAGCGTTTCCCATTCTTCGGACCCAGGCGGCATATACATCACGCTGGTCGAGGGCCCGGCCTGGCTGGTCGCAAACCGGATCTCGCCGTTCTGATCGGTCCCCCATCCGGAAATGTTGCCGGGATTTCGCAGAATGCGTTTCTTGCTGCCGTTGATAATCGACATGCGGTAAACATCGGGATATGCCGCCAGGCGATCGTTATTGGTCACAAGGATGAACTCGGGGTCCTCTTCGAGGATGTCGAGCACTTGCGTAAAACGAAATGCTCTGCCGATCTTGGGTTCGGCCAATACTCGGCCGCGGCTTCCATCTTTATTGACGGCAAAAATACCAAACGACTCGTTACCATCGGCATCCATAAAGAACAGCAACCGATCATCATTCGCCCAGGTAAAACCGGTGACTTCACCATCGTCCACCGACGTCACGAATCGGGACTCGGACGTCTCGAGATTGATGACAGCGATATTCCGGTGCTCGTTCAGAGGCGCGATTGCAGCCAGATGGGTGCCATCTGGAGAAAGCTGGACATTTGAATAGAGTGCCGGCTTGAAGAAATGCTCCAGCGGGAGCGGTTCCGCGGCCTGCACATTGACGGTTAGCCCGATCAGCAGCGTGAGCAGAAAAGTCTTGATTCGTTGGTGCATAACAGTAATAACCCTTAAATATACTGCGGCGATATTATCAGAGCACAACGAAAAAGGCCCGCTGCTTTTCAGCAGCGGGCCCAGTGGAATCACACCTGTTAGACAGGTCTTAGAATTCCTTGTTGAGGGTCAATGTCCACTCACGGCCAATGGGGTTAGAGAAACCACCATTGTTGAAGAACCAAGGCCAGTTGTTGTTGGTTGGATCATCAGCCGGATCTTCGTCGAAGACGTTGTTAAGACCGACGCTAACGCGACCGATTTCACCCAAGTCATAAGACGCATTCAGGTTAACCAATGTGTAAGGATCAATGAATTCATCATCAGCACACTGAGTGACACCTGGGCCGATGCCGCCGTTAACGCCACACATCTCGCCAACGTGGATCACGTACAACGTTGCGTCAAAGTCCTTGTAACCCCAACCCAGCTCGAGGTTTACACGCCACTCAGGTACGGTCGCCAGACCGGTGTTCTCAACAACCGGAGACGCAGAGGTGCTCTGTGTCTCGATGCTGTCGACCCACGAACCGGAAATCTGCGGCGTGAACGTACCTGCTCGTGCCGTCTCCCAGACGTAGCGTGCTGTGAAATCGATTCCCTGGTAGTTCTGCAACGCCAGGTTAGACGCCTGGGTGCTAATGAAGCCACCCTGCAGCGTACCCTGGGCATCACGATTCACGTTGCCGCAAGTTGGACCGGTCTGATCGGCACCACAAAGATCGAGAATATTCTGTGCAGACAGCGCAGTAACGATGTTCTCGAGCTCGATAGAGATCCAATCGACAGACAGGGTCAGATTGTCGAGCGGCTCGTAAACAACACCAAAGGTGAAGTTCTCGCCTTCTTCAGGCTGAAGGGTCGGATTTGAACCTGCACGGATCGAAACGGACTGAACTTGCAGGCCCGTCACAGGATCTTCAACCGTTGCGAATGCGTTGGTCGTCGCGCCAAACAGACGCTGCAGATCCGGTGCGCGGAAACTCTCGCCGAAGCTACCACGAACCAGCAGGTTGTCCAGTGGACGCCACTCAACACCGATTTTCGGTGATGTGGCGCCGCCGACAGTTGAATCATCTGAGAACTCATCAATGCGAAGCGCCGCGCTGATATTCAGGGTTTCCAGTACTGGCACGTTGACTTCAACGCCTAAGCCCCAGCGATCACGCTCACCTGATCCGGCAGAGCCGCCGTCGAACGCATCGCCGGCAAGGCTGATCGCGTCCGGCACGTTGGAGAAGTCTTCCGACGTAAAATCAGAGTAGGCAGCAAACTGTACCGGTCGACCTTGAATTTCAAAGCCGACATCACCAGAGATCGAGCCATCGATTGTGACGTTTGTAGACTCTGCTACGCGAGTCGCAAGGAACGATGTTGATTGCACGACACTATCCGGAATCGGCTGGAACAAATCCAGACCGGCACTGACAGCTTCGTTAAACGTAGAACTGATGATATTCGGGCGAGTAATATTGATCCGACTCCGGTTGTAAGACACCGCGAGATCCCAGTCGTAAATGTTACGGCTGCCAAAGGAACCTTCCAGTCCAACAACACCTGCGACACCGTTATTCTGGATGTCGCTGGAGCGCGGACCGAACTCAACCAGACGACGCACATAATAACCCGGGTTACCCGTCGGGCTATCTTCAGCACTTACCAAGCCCCAGTTGCCCGCCGTTAGCGGCGTGATTGGGTTGTCGGTGTTCGGCGTCGAACCAAACAAAGCGCCGCCGTAAAAGTTCGGCTCAAGCTGGACGTTTGTACGCTGATCGGTGAAGCCGGCGCGGATAAACGCGCTCAGGTTATCAGTGAGATCGTGATCAATACGCGTGGATACGGCAAAACGTTTCTGCTCAGGGAACAACTGACGGAATGCGGTACGGTTAAATGAACACCAAGTATCATTTGCGGTGAAGATCGGCGTGTTTTGATCCGGGATACCGAGTCCGCCCAGAGGGCCATCCTCAGTACCGCAACCTGGCGCTTGGACAATAAAGTCGGTTGGTGCTACCAGATCGACAAAGCTCGCGCCGCCAACACTGTATGCGCCGCGCGGGTTGGCAATGTCAGATCCCGCGTAGTCGCGATCTCTTGCCCAAATCGGATCATTGGCGAAATACTCGAAGCTACCCGTAATGCGGGTATCGCCACCGACTGCGCCGGCAAATACCTGCAAACGATCTGTTGCGTAGCCACCGTTGGTGCTATCGCCAGTACGCAGGTTGACGTTGACGCCATCGTAGTCTTTGCGTGTGATGATGTTGATAACACCAGCAACCGCGTCAGAGCCGTAGATAGCTGAAGCACCGTCGGTCAGAATCTCAATGCGGTCGATCTGCACAGTCGGGATCGCTGCAAGATCGACGATATTCGATGTGCCGCCCTGAGGAATCGGGTAAACCGGCAGCCGGCGACCGTCCATTAGAATCAATGTCGCATTCTGACCGAATCCACGCAGACTAGGAGCCGATGTGGCTGGAAGGAAGCCGAAGGTAAAGCTCTGATCGGGCGTACCGCCAGTGTTTTGCACGAGCGCATCCAAGGCTTCAGAGACGTTGGCAAATCCGCGGTTTTGCATATCTTCCGCAGTGATGACTACGACCGGTGAAGGCCCCTCGACATCGACGCGCTTGATGCGCGAACCGGTTACCTGAACCCGGTCGAGATCTTTCACGTCATCATCTGACGACTGAGCCATCGCAACAGGCGCCTGGGCGAGACCGGCTATCGAGCCAGCGACCAACATCGCTTTGACGGCTCTACTTAGCACTGAGTTACTCATGAATTTCCTCCTGAGAAAGTACCATTCTTAAACGAAAAAAAGGAATCAAACTGGCTGCTTGGCGACACGCTCTGACCGCTCTATCGGTAGCCTAAAGCTCTAAAAATCCCCTAACACTCACATCGAGCGAAGCCGGATGATAGCACGCTTGTGGTTAAAACCAAGCGTTTGTTGCAAAAACAGAACACGATTATCTGGTGCGGCCACAGCTTCGCCCTGTCGCGCGCGCTCGATTAGCCGAAATCATGGTTACAATATTATGATTTTAATAGAAAAATTAGAGTCAATCATTGACGGAGTACGAACATAAGCAGCTGTTTGGCAAGAACTACAAACCGGCGACCAGCGCACACTTTGGCATTATCTGCGACCCGAGAAGGCGAACATAACGCATCCTCTCGCTGGTTTGTTGCAAAAAAAGCACAACAATTGGTTTCTGTGAGTACTAATGGAACGTCGGCCAATGACGGCGGGCCGATCTTCGCAATACAGTCACGCTTCTGAGAAGTTCATCGTCGATTTCAACCTCGCGTGAGCGTCCGTGCGGGCCGCGAACACTAGCTCGCGCACCTTCGGCGCTAGCCACCTCGCTTGTCCAGCATGCCGTCGACCGCAATGCAGATCTCTCAAGCTTTCGTTGACGGTTCAATTGGTGGGCTGCCGTCGCAAAGAGTTGACATGAACCGATACGGATTGGTCGATTCCGACAAGAGAGCTCCGGGCGGGCAGAGCGTCGGGTCAGCGATCTGGCAGACGCACAATCTCAATGCGATCACCTGGGGATAGTGCCAGCCTGTCAGCCGTGCCTGCATTCAGCTCAAGCACATAATTGACCGGCGCCTGTGACGAAATGCTTTCCAGCGACAGCGGCTCCGTTGCACGCGCAATATTGACAATCGTGCCGTCTCTGCCGATGAAGAGAATGTCCAGCGAGATCAGTGTGTTCTTCATCCACATCGACATTTGCCGGGGTTGCGGATAGTAGAACAGCAGCCCAGACATATTTGGCATTTGACGCACGAACATCAGCCCGCGCGCCCGCTGGGCGCCGGACTCTGCGAGCAGCGTGTCCAGATGGTGGCAACGTGTATTGTCGCTCGCAATGACGGACACAGGGGCAAAATACTCGCGCAACATATCGAAGTTGATCGGCCGTTCCGGCAGCTGTGCCTGCGCTGTACCGGACAGGTAAAGTATTACCGTGATACCCCATCGCATGTGTCGCCAGGCGCGCATCAACTCAGCTCGTCCCGCCATTCGACGATGCCACTGAAGTACAGCTCGCTCAGCCTGACACTCTCGTTGCCATTGATCTGCGGAATTGCCGCCGTACACCAGACAATGCCGCTAATCGCGCTGCTATTGGCTGCCGGGCGGGGCCGATTCTCCGTGATATCGGAGAAGCACGAGAGTTGCTCGCCGGTTGAGAAGAAGCGGTCGTTATCCTCGTCGATGATGGTGAGGGTGGTACGCAGCCCTTCGCCAACGTCGCCGCGACCAAGCTTGTCGATCCCTACAATCATTGTGAGATTGCTGATTTGTTCGCCTTTCGCAATCCGAAACTGTAGCCGAACGCCGTTGCGCGCGGGCCGTTGCATGCCTTGGCAGTGTGTCGTGGCACTGGTCGCGACCAGCTCACCGCGAACCGCGCCATGCAATTCGCCGCGCAGCACAATCGGCACACTGGCTGCGCATCCGACAGCGGCATTGGGCGAGGCGTTGCGCGTATCGTCCGGCCCGTTCGCTGCGGCAACGTCGCCAGCAGAACCGGCCTGCCGATTCGCTGGTTCGCTGGTGCAGCCTGCCAGTATTGCTAGGGTAATCAAGCAACGCGCGCCCAGAGCAATTCGGCGGCGAGCGCAACGTTGGCTGTCAAGGTTAATCATCGGCGGTCTGGAGCATCATGCATCGTTTAGTGATTGTTGCGGATTGTGGCATGTTGTCGCAATCAACTACACTAACCGGCCCCGCGGCACGCCTGGCTGGCGTCGCGACAAAAAAAGAGAGCCACCGTGAACCCCAGCGAGCAGTTTCAACGTCTAGAGGCCCATATCAGCAAATTGATAGTAGGGCAGCCTTACCTGGTTAATCGCATGCTGATCGCACTGCTGTGCGATGGCCATTTGCTGGTTGAGGGCGCGCCTGGGCTTGCAAAGACGCGAGCAATCAAAGTGTTGAGCCAGAGCGTTGAGGGTGACTTCCACCGACTGCAGTTCACCCCGGACCTGCTGCCCGCAGATTTGACCGGCACCGAAATCTATCGACCGCAAGATGGTTCGTTTGCTTTCCGCCAGGGCCCGTTGTTTCACAACCTTGTACTGGCCGACGAGATCAACCGCGCGCCGGCAAAGGTTCAGTCGGCGCTACTCGAAGCCATGGAAGAGCGACAAATCACCGTGGGCAAGACCACTTACCCTCTGCCGGCGCTGTTCATGGTCATGGCCACGCAAAACCCGATCGAACAAGAAGGCACCTACCCGTTGCCGGAGGCGCAACTGGATCGTTTTCTGTTGCACGTGGTCGTCGACTATCCTGGCGCCGAGGACGAGCGCAGAATCTTGCAGCTGAACCGGGAGGAGGCGCGCGCTGCGAGCGGCAATGACTTCACGCCTGCAGTGCAGGTATCGCAAGAAACAATTTCGCAAGCACGCAGCGAGATTCTGAATATGCACCTCGCACCGGAGCTTGAGGAGTACATCGTCAATCTGGTTGTGGCGACCCGCGAGCCGGACCGGCTAGACGCAGGCCTGGCCGACGCCGTCCAGTTTGGCGCCAGTCCACGGGCCAGCATTGCCATTGATCGTGCGTCCCGAGCCCATGCGTGGCTGGCCGGCAGAGACTACGTCGGTCCGGACGACATACAATCCGTCGCCGCTGATGTGCTCCGCCACCGAATCCTGCTCAGTTTCGAGGCCGAAGCCGACGGTATGACGCCCGATCAATTCATCGACAAACTCATCGCTGGCGTCGGTGTGCCGTAGCATCACTAGCGGGTATGTCTGTCACTACTCAAAATGCAACAGCCGAGGGCAGCAATCGGGTCCGCGTTTCCCAACAGCAGCTTATTCGGTTGCGTCAGGACGCTCGGCATTTGTCACTGGATGCGCTGCGCATTCGTGCCCGCAAAGGCGGCAATTATTTGTCGCATTTCAAAGGGCGCGGGATGGAGTTCGATGAGGCGCGTTTGTATCAGGACGGCGACGATCCGCGCAG
>JBCCCC010000049.1:0-20571 GCA_039033695.1 Pseudomonadota bacterium
CGTGCGCTGGCAAAGCGGCCTGAGAACCGCTTTGCTGACGGGAATGAGATGGCATTTGCGCTGCGCCAGTGTGCGTCAGCCATGTTTGCCACAGCGGTAAACCAATAATCAAACCGTAATGAGTCTTAAAGGCAAAATTCAATTTTCGGCAATCACCGACACTGGGCGCGTACGCGAGCACAACGAAGATGCCATCGCGACCAATGCCGAGGCTGGCCTGCTTGTCCTGGCGGATGGCATGGGCGGCTACAATGCGGGTGAAGTCGCCAGCGGTATCGCCGTGAAGACCGTCTACGGACTACTCAGCGATGCAGTAATGACCGATCGCCGCGGCGAAGTCGAGACCACCAGCGGTTTCATGCGCCAGTCTATTGCGCTACGCGACGGCGTCCGCCGTGCCAACAAGATCATCCATCAGACTGCGCAGAGCCAACCTCAGTGCGAAGGGATGGGAACGACCATCGTGTGCGCGCTGTTCTACGACAATCGCGTGTCCATCGCGCATGTCGGAGACTCTCGCTTGTACCGCTTGCGTGATGGCAAACTGACCCAGATCACACTGGACCATTCGCTCCTGCAGGAACTCGTTGATCGGGGCTTTTACTCCGAAGAAGAGGCGCAGCGCTCGACGAACCGCAATTATGTGACGCGCGCCTTAGGCGTTGAGGCCCAGGTTGAGGTAGAAATACAGGAAACCTCAGTGCAGGTTGATGATATCTATTTGCTCTGCTCTGACGGCTTGCCAGACATGGTCGAAGACGAGGATATTCACTTAACTATCAGTACGTTTAGTGATAACCTTGAAGTAGCTGCTAAACAGTTGGTGTCATTGGCAAATGAACATGGCGGGCGAGATAACATCTCGGTCATGCTGGCGCGGGTCAAGGAGTCTTTCCCCGCCAAGCAGGGTTTTTTCGCCAAGCTCGGCAAGCTATTTGCCAGGTGATCCTCGCGATCACAAGGAATTTTGGGCACGTGCCAGAAATTGGCGCTGCGTTGGTTTAAAACGAATATAAGTGAAACGACTATGGCACGGCTGGTTCTGAGCCTGGGTGATCAGGTACTCGCAGAGTACAATATGACTAAGGAGCGCTACACGATTGGGCGCCTTCCGGATAACGATGTGCGCATCGATAATCCGTCCGTCAGTGGTCATCACTGCCTGATTATCAATATCCTCAATGACTCCTTCCTGGAGGATTTGAACAGCACCAACGGCACCTATGTCGGCGGCAAGCTGATTAAGAAGCACGCGCTGCAAAACGGTGATGCGATTACCATTGGTCACCACCAGCTACGCTACGTGGACAGCCAGGCAGCCGATCCGGAACAGGAAGAATTCGAGGCCACCATGGTGATCTCACAGACCAAACCGGATGCCGCCAAGATACAGGCCGCGGCCGATGCGCTGGAGCGCGCGGCGGCCAAGACGCCCGAGAAAGAGGTCAAACCGACCGAAACATCGGCGATTACTGAGGCAATCGACAAGCCGAACGCGTTGCCGACGGCAAAATTGCAAGTGTTGTCCGGCAATTTTGCCGGCCGCGAGCTTGAGCTTAGCAAGGCGCTAACGACGCTTGGACGACCTGGCATCCAGGTTGCTGCTATTACGCGTCGCTCTGAAGGCTTCTTTATCGTGCACGTTGAAAGTGGCATTGATGGCAAGCCGCCCGAGGTCAACGGCGAACCGCTCAGCGGTCAGGCACGTAAACTCGAAGACAACGATGTCGTCAAGCTTGCGGGCGTCAAGATGGGCTTTTTTCGCACCTGACTTGGGAAGTGCATAGGGCCAGGGCGGTTGCCCACTAGGCGGTCACAAACTGCCGACGAACTCGGGCCGCGACGCGAGTCACGAGTTCATAGCTAATCGTGTCTGCAAACGCCGCAATCAGTTCAGCCGGCAACCCTGCACCCCACAGTCTCACCTCGCTACCGACCCGGGCGCTCGGCAAGTCGGTAATATCCACAGTCAGCATGTCCATCGACACGCGTCCGGCAATGCTCGCACGCTGCCCATCTACAAGAACCGGCGTACCATCGGGCATGGCACGCGGGTAGCCATCACCATAACCCGCCGCGACAACACCAATACAGGTATCTCTCGCGGCGACAAATCGACCACCGTAGCCGACCTTGTCTCCAGGTCGGATCGACTGTACGGAGATCAGTCGTGCGTCGAAGTTCATGACCGGCTTCAAGTCAAGCGCATCGGCATCGACTGACTCGAACGGTGACAGACCGTATAACGCGATGCCTGGGCGCAGCCACACCCGATGCGCATCGCGACCAGCCAAACCACACAAGTCCTGATCATCTCGAAACAGTGCTGGCGAATTCGCCAGGCTGATAGGGCCGTCAAATGTCGACATTAGCTGCTGCATGAACTGCAACTGCTGAGTCGATTGCGCATCGGCAGGATCGTCTGCACTAGCGTAATGTGTCATGAGCCGAACGTCGCGGACACTGGCAAGGTCAGCAAGTCGCTGATAGTGGTCCGCCCATGTATCGGAAGAAAAACCCAACCGGTGCATGCCGCTGTCAATCTTGAGCCACACCGCAAAGCGATATTGCCCGGCATAATCGCTAAGTAAAGAGACTTGCATCGGGTTGTGCACGACCAACTCGCATTTCAGCTCGGCGGCTGCGGCGAGATCAGCGCCGGTGAACACGCCTTCAAGCAGCACGAGCGGGCGTGATTCGCCAGCCGAGCGCAGCGCTGCCGCCTCACTCAGACGGGCCACTGCCAGACTGTCCGCTGCCTCCAGGTAACGCGCAACGTCAACGAGCCCATGCCCGTAGGCGTTTGCCTTGACCATCGCCATGATGGGTGACTCGGGGCGCCTGGACCGTATCGTCGCCAGGTTGTGACGTAACGCGTTACCGTCGATCGTGGCTGTGGCTGAGAACTGCATGGCTACTGGCGCCGTGCCTGCCTAGAAAGGGCCGACGTCCTGACCGTAGGTATCTGGCACCCAGTTCTCGAACTTGGTGTATTTGCCGACAAATGTGAGCGGGAACTCACCGATCGGGCCATTGCGCTGCTTCGAAATGATGATATCGGCGACGCCCTTGCGTGGGGTATCCGGGTCATACACTTCTTCACGATAAATGAAGCAAATCAAATCGGCGTCCTGCTCAATAGCACCAGACTCACGCAGATCAGACATCACTGGCTTCTTGTCGGTGCGTTGCTCGACACCGCGGTTGAGCTGCGACAACGCGATAACGGGTACTTCAAGCTCTTTCGCCAAAGCCTTCAACGAGCGGGAGATTTCCGAGATTTCCGCAGTGCGGTTTTCGGTGTTGCCAGGCACCTGCATGAGCTGCAGGTAATCGATCACGATAAGCCCGAGGCCGTGCTCGCGCTTCAGACGCCGTGCACGCGCACGCACTTCAGTAGGCGACAGCGCCGGCGTGTCGTCAATGAAAATCGGTGCTTCTGACATCAGCTGAACGGCGGTATTGATGCGTGACCAGTCCTCGTCAGGAAACTGGCCGGTGCGCAAGTGTGTCTGGTCTACCCGGCCGAGCGAGGAGATCATCCTGAATGCGAGCTGCTCCGCGCTCATCTCCATGCTGTATATGGCAGTCGGGTTGCGACCCCCAATCGAGGCGTTCTCCGCAATATTGACGGCGAACGTTGTCTTACCCATCGACGGTCGGCCCGCGATAATAACCAAATCGCCAGGTTGCAATCCGGCCGTCATCTTGTCGAATTCGGAATAGCCGGTAGAGATACCGGTAATCTCGCCGCCTGATTGGTGCAAAAGATCAATACGATCGACCGTACCGGGCAGAATATCGGTCAGGGCCTGGAATCCGCCGCGTCGGCTGCCTTTCTCGGCAATCTGAAAGACAGTGCGTTCGGCCTCATCGAGCAGCTCGGACGCCGCCCGGCCCTCTGGCTGAAACGCACTGCCGGCAATCTCGTTACCGGCGGCGATGAGTGACCTGAGAATTGAGCGCTCGCGCAGGATCTTGGCATACGCGAGCACATTGGCCGACGACGGCGTGTCATTCGCGAGCATGGCCAGATAGGCCAGTCCGCCAGCCTGGTCCAGCTCCCCGCGATTATCGAGGTGCTCGGACAAGGTGACGACGTCACACGGCTGGCGCGACTCAGCCAGCGCGCCGATGGCGGCAAAGATGATCTGATGATCGGCGCGGTAGAAGTCAGTGGATACCAAAACGTCGGCAACCCGGTCCCATGCGCTATTATCGAGCATCAGCCCGCCCAGGACGGACTGTTCGGCCTCGACGGAATGGGGCGGCACGCGCAGTGCCTGCTCATTCCGTTCTGCTAATTCGATCGCGCTAACCATACCCCGATTATTGCACGATCAGAATCGCCGCAGACACTAACCTTCTTCGGCAACAACGACAATGGTCGCCGTGACGTCGACGTCGGCGTGCAAATGCAGGCCGATCTCGTGATCGCCGACCGTACGGAATGCACCCTCGTCGCTCAAACGCACCTCAGCACGCTCGATGGTCAGGCCGGCATCGTTGAACGCTTGTGCGATGTCGATGGTCCCAATCGAACCGAACAGCTTGCCTTCCGCGCCGGCGAGCGCCTTGATTTCGACCCGTGCACCATCCAATTTGGCGGCGCGCTCTTGCGCTGATGCCAACTCGGCGGCGGCTTTGGCCTCCAGGTCAGCGCGACGTGCCTCAAATTCGGCCAGATTCTCTGGTGTCGCCAGCGTCGCTTTGCCCTGTGGCAACAGGAAGTTGCGGCCATAACCGGATTTGACACTGACTTTGTCGCCAATGCCGCCCAGGTTTTCAACTTTCTCAAGCAGAATTACGTCCATTACTCATCACCCTCGGCCCTTGTGAGCCTTGCTTACCCCGCCTGACCATCCGGTGCAGTGCGGACCATATTAAACCAAGCGTCTACGTATCCCGCGACGCAGACCATCATCAATATCACGCCATTCAGCCCGATCGGGATGAACAGCAAACCATACGCCACGACCAAGGCAGCGACCGGCCAGCCGTTGCGATGCCGCAACCAGTGCAGCAGCGCGATGCCATGCAACAAAAACGTCAGCAGCAACAGCAACGCCATGTTCAGCCATACCAGTGCCGGCAAGAAACTCGCCAGCAACGCGAACACAACCAGTGCAATGGCCAGCGCGCGGCCAAGGTTGAGGTCTCTGAACCGCCCGAACCGTGCGTGACCCTGATCGGTACCTACATCGAATATGTAGTAACCGAGCAGCAGCGTTACCGCCAATCCAAACCAATACATCGCCGCCGCAACGCCGGTCATGAACGGTGCGACGTCAGTTATCGCCTGTAACGTCGCCTCATCATCCAGGCCAACAAGCGCCACACCGGCTTGCTGCAGACCGCGGGCTGCCTCGCCCAGCAACTGCTGCCATAACACGACAGGATCGGCAATGTTCACGAAGAAGACCGCAATCCCACCAAGTGCAACCAACACCAGGAGCTGCAATGTCAGCGTCAATGACCCGCTGCGCCGAAGCACGCTGCCAATCACCAGCGCCGCCAGCAGAGACACCACGGCCTGCTGGAACAGCAAAGCCCCAATTTCGGGCATAAACAGCCCAACCGCACCGATTAAACCAGCCCCGGATGCAATCACGGGCAATGCCATCACCGGTCCGACCGAAAGCACTGACGCGACGGCTATCGCCGGCGAGGCAAGCTTCAGGCCGGGGATCAGGAACAGCAGCGCGATCGCAACAATTTGCCTGACCCTGGATTGCATCAGCCAGACGGCCAACGTATTCACAGCGTACTCTGGACGTGACGCAACAGCGCCACGCAGCCTCTAGTGCTGATCCGTGTAGGGCAGCAGCGCCAGGAAACGGGCGCGCTTGACTGCCGTCGCCAGCTGACGCTGATAACGTGCTTTGGTGCCCGTAATACGGCTCGGCACAATTTTGCCGGTTTCCGTAATGTAGGCCTTCAGCAAGTTCAGATCCTTATAGTCGATCTGGTCAATGCCCTCGGCGGTGAAGCGGCAAAACTTGCGACGACGTGACTGGCGGCTCATACCGTTTCTCCTTCAGCGGCTTGCTCGGCTGGCGCCGATTCTTCAGTGGTAGCTTGAGCGGCTTGTTCTTGCTCACGCGCACGCGCTTCAGCTGCAGCCTTGGCTTCGCGGCGTTTGGCGGACTCGCGCTCTTTGGCTTTTTCGTCTTCGACGGCTTTGGCCATTGGCGACGCTTCGCTGACTGGGCCTTCCGTCTTCATGATCAGGTGTCTTAGCACGGCGTCATTAAACTTGAACGCAGCCTTCAGCTCGTCCATGGTTTCCTGACCGCTCTCAATGTTGAGCAGCAGGTAATGGGCTTTGTGTACCTTGTTGATCGAATGCGCGAGCTGACGGCGGCCCCAGTCCTCAAGACGGTGCACAACACCACCCGCATCGGTGATCATTTTCTGGTAACGCTCGAGCATGCCGGGCACTTGCTCGCTCTGGTCAGGGTGGACCAGAAACACGACTTCATAGTGTCTCAAGAGACGCTCCTTTCGGTATTGCCACCCACAAACGGTGTGGCAAGGAGTTAACAAATTGTAGTTTCCGCTTCTTTAAGCGGACGCGAAGTGTATACAGCGGCGGGCGCTTGAGCAAGCCTGCAGGCCACGAAACGGCCAAAACCGGCCGGAAAAGGCGCGTGCTGGTCCTAACGTCGCTGACGTACAGCCTCGTACAGGCAGATACCGGCGGCAACGGATACATTCAGGCTTTCGACAACTCCCGCCATCGGCAGAGCGATCTTGGCATCGCAGCGCTCAGCAACCTCTGCAGTAAGACCCAGGCCTTCCGTACCCATTACGATCGCCAGCGCCCCCGTCATGTCACAGTCCCAAAGACTATCGCGCACCGCGTCGCTGGTGCCGATGCGCCTTACGCCATAGCTGCCGAGCCAGTCCAAGGTCTTTGCCAGCGAGGTAACACTCACAACCGGCACAACCTCGGCTGCACCGCTTGCCACCTTGCGGGTCGCCGGTGTGATGCCCGCCGCCCCTTTGCGCGGCACAACAACGGCCGAGACACCGGTCGCCTCAGCGGTGCGCAGGCAAGCGCCCAAATTGTGCGGGTCCTGCACACCGTCCAGCACCAACAGCAGCGGCGATTCGCCAGCCGCCAACGATGCCTCCATCTGCCCGCGCAGGCCTGCCTCATCCAGCTGCGGTAGATGCCGTAATTCCGCCACCACACCCTGGTGCGCTGTGCCCTGGGCCATGTCATCAAGGCGGTGACTGCGCGCACCCTGCCGCGGAATACCATGCTCGCGCGCCAAATCTCGCAGCGCGGCAAGTCGCGGGTTCTTGCTGCGTTCATCGATATACAATTTGCGCACCTTGTCTTTATGCGAGCGGATCAATCGCTCGACGGCATGCAAGCCGGCGCTGTAACGGGAAGTTGCCATCAGCGCTTGCGCCGCGACTGACCGCGGCCTTTCGTCGATGGTTTGGTGTCAAACAGTACGAAGTCGATCTGGCGCGACTCGAGATCGACCCGGTCAACAATAATCTCGACCGCATCGCCCAGCTTGTAGACCTGGCCACTGCGGCTGCCAACCAGGCGTTGACCTTCAGGCTGATGCTCGTAGTAGTCGTTCTTCAGGCTGGACACGTGCACCAATCCGTCAATCTGCAGCTCACTAATCTGTACAAACAGACCAAAATGAGTGACGCCGCTGATCATGCCGTCAAATCGCTCGCCAAGGTGTTTTTGCATGTACTGGCATTTGAGCAGCGCCTCGACCTCGCGTGTGGCCTCCTCGGCGCGGCGCTCACGCTCCGACGTTAATTTACCCAGCTCGCGCATCCGCTCAGCGTCATAAGCATATTGCCGGGCTTTGCCGCCACTGGTCATATGTCGGATGGCCCGATGCACAAGCAGGTCCGGGTAACGCCGTATGGGCGATGTGAAGTGCGCATAGGCATCGAGCGCCAGGCCGAAGTGGCCCACGTTCTCCGGCGTGTACTCAGCATGCGCGAACGAGCGTAGCAACGCCATGTTGATGGCAAAGGAATCAGGCCGGCCCTGAGCGCTGGCCATCAGCGCGCGAAGCTCACGCGGCTTTGGGTGGGCCGCATGCGGCACCTTGAAACCAAGGCCGAGCATGTACAGCCGAAACTCGTTGAAGCGCTCCTCGTCTGGCTTGGCATGGACGCGGAACAATGCGGCAACCTTCTTGCGCGCGATGAATCGCGCGGCCTCAACATTTGCCGCAATCATGCACTCTTCAATGAGGCGGTGCGCGTCATTGCGCTGTGTGGACACCATGCCCAGCACGTCCCCTTGTGCGTCCATCTTGATGCGCAATTGCGGCAGGTCCAACTCAATCGCACCACGTCGCGCACGACGGCGCGCGAACGCCGCGTACAGCGCATGCAGTGACTTGACGGAGTCCGCCACAGCGCCGATTAGCGCTTTGTGACCGCGCCCGCCGTCAATGAACTCGGCAACCTCGCTGTAGGTCAGCCGCGCGTGCGAGCGCATGACAGCATCGTAGAATCGTGACCGAGTGATCTCCCCGGTCGCGCTCACTGTCATGTCGCATACCATGCACAACCGGTCCACACGTGGATTCAGGGAGCACAGCCCGTTCGACAGCACTTCAGGTAGCATGGGCACCACGCGGTCAGGGAAGTACACGGACGTTGCGCGCTTAATCGCTTCTTTGTCGATTGCGCTGCCGGGCTGCACGTAATGCGCCACATCCGCGATCGCGACGACGAGTCGCCAGCCATCACCCGTGCGCGTCGCGTAGACCGCATCATCAAAATCACGCGCATCAGCACCATCGATCGTAACGAGCGGCATCGTTCGCAAATCGGCGCGCCCTTTTTTTGCCGGCGTCGGCACGGTCTTACCGAATACGTCCGCCTCGTGACGCACGGCTGCGGGCCAGCGATAGGGAATATTGTGCGCGTGAATCGCCAGATCCGTCGGCATGCCTGTCTGCTCAGGACGGCCCAGCACGCGCACGACTTTGCCGGTCGCCAGCTTATCGTGATCCGGATAGTCGAGAATTTTCGCCACGACGATATCGCCAGGGCTTGCCTTGCCATGCTGCCGTGCCGGCACCAAAATGCGCTGCGTCAACTTCGGGTTATCGGGAATCACCAGGCCGATGCCGCGCTCGCGAATGTAGCGCCCGGCGACTTCGGTCGTTGTACGCTCGAGTATCTCGATGATTTCGCCTTCAGCCCCGCGAGACGAGCGATTCGCGACCCGCCCAGCGACGCGGTCTCCGTGCATCAATCGTTGCATTTGGCGCGGCGACAAAAACAAGTCCTCATCACCGTCATCGGGCATCAGAAAACCGAAACCATCGCGATGCGCACTGACCTTGCCGGTAATCAGATTGAGCCGCTCCGACAGGCAATACTCCTCGCGGCGATTCAGAAGAATCTGACCCGACCGGAGCATCTTGCCCAGTATGTCGGCCAGGCCCTTTTTCTCTCGTCTATTGATGAGTTTGAAATGCGCCGAGATCTCGTCGAAGTCCATAGGCCGCCCGCGATCAGCAAGCAAATCTCGCAATGCGTTACGGTCGGGGACCTTGTGTTGGTAGCTACGCGTCGCGCGCGGCTTCTGCTTGGCCTTTTTGTCGCCAGCTTTGGTTGATTTGGGGTTACGTGGGCTCAAAAGTGCTCCATCAGGTTTGCCGGATGACAGGGTGAACGCCGGCTCGCACCGTGATTGACATGGTTTAATGGCTCGGCTACAGTGCGCGGCCTTGCATCAAGCCCCGCATTGTAGCGGGCTTTGCACGCCCAGGTGGCGGAATTGGTAGACGCGCATGGTTCAGGTCCATGTCTACGAAAGTAGGTGGAGGTTCAAGTCCTCTCCTGGGCACCAATATGAAAATGCCGGCTCAATGCCGGCATTTTTGCGCCTACCTCGGGCAGCGGCGAGAACAACCAGCAGTGGCAACCCGCTACCGTGCCCACCCCAATTCAGTGAGCACGGCATAGCGGCTAGCAATCAGCCATCGGCATCCAGCGCTCGCTCGATGAGTATCTCCAAGTGGGCTACATGAGCCTTGGTTGACGTGTTCGCACCGCGTTTGCGGCCGATCAGGTCGCCAATCTCCTGCAACGAATAGATTGCCATTGACTGGGTCACCGTGTCGTAACCTGAGCTAGCTTGGGTCATGGCTGCGAGACGATTAACGAAATTGATCTGCAGATTCTGCCGAATCGTATCGACATTGCCGCGTGCATCGGCCGCAAAAATCGCCGCCGTCAGATCTTCCATTGCCTCAGCCAACGCGTAGTCGTTGCCATACAAAGCCGTGTCCGTCAACCGCCGCGTGACAGCCGGATGCAGCAGGTGGTCAAGTACAGAGCTTTGCACGCCCAACACCGCGTCGTGGATCTTGGGGTCCTCGGTCACCGTGAAGAAGTTAAAGCCACGCCGCTGCTGCGCAAGGTAGCGAAAGATACCGTTCGCAGAATCGGTGATACCCGGCGCAAACACCTGTTCTGCCAGCACCTGCATGGCACGCCGTTGGGTCACACCATCGACCACGGTGTACGGGGGCTCAGCGCCAGGCTGACCGATCATTGCGCGGTTCAAATGCACACCACCCACGTAACGTGATACGACAGCCGCAGATCGCGCCCAGCTGCGCACCAGTTGCACGAACGTGTCGTGCGTTTGCTGGTACGACTGGCCGGCATCCGGCAGTTCGGTTGGCAACCTCGCGAACGCGTCGACGATTTGTTGCATACGAATAGATGCATAGCCGATCGCATCATCGCTCATGTCATAGATGTTGACCAGAGGATCAATCGCCTTACCGGGCGCGCGCATGTCGTCGGCGTCATTGCCAAATGCCAATGCTGGCTCGGTCGACCGCGATAGCAAGGCATTGCGGGCGGCGAGATCATCCAGGTCCGGCGAGTAACCAAACGTGATCGCCCAATCATCGTATGGGCCGGGCTCCGTTGTGTAGAACAGTGTCTGGGCACGCTCTCCCGGCACATAGTTCACGGCGGGGTAGTCCATTACCGACCCCGCGAGCACATTGCCGTTCAACAGAGACTTGTCAAATGCCTGCTCAATCGAGACGAGCTGCGTGGCCTTCATGTTGTGATTGAGTCCTAGTGTGTGACCGATCTCATGCAGGATCAGGTAATACAGCGCATCGTGCACCAGCTGCTCTTCGAGTGCCGGTTGTCCTTCGCCCGCAGCGGTCATGAGTGCGTGGCCCACGGCGGTTTCCGCGCGTAATCCGTCTGCCAGTGAACAGAACTCTGCGGCCAGCAGGTCGTCCGGCATTGGACTGGCCAACAACGTCGCAGGCTGGCTGACGAGATGTCGCGCAAATGCGAATCGGTGCAGAAACGAGTACTCGAGCATGATGTCCGCGCCCAGTATCTGGCCCGTGCGTGGATTCACGAAACTCGGCCCATAGCCTCCGAACGGCGGATTCGGCGACGATGTCCAGCGCAACACGTTGTAGCGAATATCACCGGCGTCCCAGTCGGCATCGTCCGGCTGTACCTTGATCGCGATCGCATTGCGAAATCCTGCTTTCTCGAAACTCTTGTTCCATTCCAGCGCTGCGCTGCGAATCATGTCGCGAATCTCGAGCGGCGTGGTGTTCTCAATCCAGAAAGTGATCGGCTCTACCGGATCTGAAACAGCAACCGACGGATCCTGCTTCTGCAAATGCCAACGATTGATCATGTCCCTGTATGGCGTTGCGCTGGCAGACGTCAGGTCTGTCACATTGACAGTGAAGTAGCCAACGCGAGGATCATCAAACCGTGGCGCGTAATCGTTATCCGGCATCGCAATCAGGCTGTGGTAGATACGCATCGAAACGCTGCGCGCATCGGTAACGTCGGCGCCCGTCGCGCCCACGGGTGCTCCATCCCCGTACACGTATTGAACCTCAAAGTCTGTGTTCTGTGGATAGCTGCGCAGGTTAAGAATCTTGCTCTTGGCGTCCGAGAGACTGCCCAACTTGAAGGCTTTGGGGTCAGCATCAGGATTCGGCGATGGCTTGATCTGCAGCATTGCCTCGGAAACGAATAAACCGTCACCACTGATCAGGACGGCGCCCGTCTCCTTGTCTTCGGCCAATATTTTTTCGGTCGCCAGAATGGCATCGCTGATATTGGCGTCGGCGGCCTTGGCCAGCGCATTGTTCGGATCAAAATAAAACCGCGTATTGGGTGCGACGACTTCGATCCGATCAAAGTGACGTCGCATGGAAATCACTTTGTTGGACAAGTAGGCGCCGCGAAAATAACCCGTTTGCACGACGCCATCACCAGCTTGCGCAAAGTAAATGAGTTCCTTATCGATGACGCTGTCGTCAAGCAACAACTTGATGCTGCCGGTCTTGTCGTCCTGGAAAATTGTGATCAGGCCATCGATCCGAGTGTGATTCTCGGTCAGCTCAGCAATGGTTTTGGGTTTGTCCTCGGATTTCTTCTCGGCATCGTCGGCATAACCGGTCACGCAAAGCGCCATAAGGCAGAGCCAGGCAGTGTGCAGGCGGGGTTTCATGCTGCTTTCCTTTATCGTTCTTGTGCGCAAATCGTCGAGCGCACAGTCTGTTAACGTTATTTGTTGCGGTCGCTGTCGCGTCTAAGCCTTGAGTTTGCTGCCGTCGAAGAGGCTACCAATTCGCTGCGCAAACATCAGATCACCGTCGAGCTTAATCCGGCCTGTCATAAACGCTGTCATCCCATCGAGATCGCCGGTCAGCAAAGCAACGAGGTCGTCGTCGCTCATCGTAATGCCAACCGTGTATGGCGACGCTTGTCCGTCGTTTACGGTGGCGACGCCATCGCGGATTACGACGTGACGCGGCACCTGGTTGTTGAATTGGACGGTCGCGTCAACGCCGGCTGCTGCCTGCGCGTTAAGCGCGCCTGGGAGCTTGTCGAAAAGTTCATCTAGGGTCATTGGAATCCGCCATATCCTATAAAACCCCAAGCGTACCGCAACTGAGGATTCGCTGCTGCCATCACACGCCAGCGAGGCGCTTCCGTGATCGGGATCACGGAATGCGATCTCCCCGCGACGATAGACTGAGTCCTCGCGTGCCGCGGAACATGCTATGACCGAATCACTTCCCGTCAGCCTTGTGCTCGCCGCCCTTGCCGGGCTGCTGGCGTATGTTGTCGCCTGGGCAATCGAGCTGGCGATTCGCGCACTGCGCGCGGTCCGCGCGCGCAAGATCACATGCTTCAGCCGTCCAGCCGGCAGATTGCGCCGGCGCGCCAAGACGCTGCGCGAAGCACGAGCTCGCGTGGGCATCGGACTCGCCGGCGCCGGTGGCGCGGCGCTAGCGGCGTTGTTGACGAGGAGTACGGCGTTGCCCGCGGCGGGAACGCTTTCGTGGCCTGGCGTTACGCTTAGTATTGTCTGGCTGTGTTTGATGGTCGCCTACCTAGTCGTCCTGACACGCCAGCTTCATGGCTTGCGGCTGCCCATCGAGGCCGGTCGTCGGGTAGCCCAACATCTGCGCGGTATCAATGGCGAATACAACCGCGTGTTCCATGACGTTACCCTTACCGACAAAACCTGGATCGACCATGTCCTTGTAGGCGTACAGGGCCTTTATGCCATCGTCGTGATCGCCGAGCCCACGCGCAAGAACCAGGCGCTCCAGCGACGCGGTGAACTGCTCAAATTCGGCACCAAGGGACCTTACGTAGATCTTGGCATCGCGCGCGAACGTGCTCGCCAGTTGCAACACACGCTGAGCAAGTCGCTGGGCAAGATGGTCCGACTACGCCTGGTGGTTTCTATCCCTGACTGGCGCTGCGAGTCCGACGCTCATGACGACATCCTGTTGGTCGGTGCCAGCGACGTCGTCATGTTGCAGGGGTGGCGCGACGCATCCGATGCGCTGATGACCGACGAAGCGTTGGCGATCCAAGAGGCGCTGCAGGCGCTTGATTCGGGTGCTGCCGGGCAAGTGTCCGCCCAACAGATCGCCGCTCAATCACTGCAACAGGCGACAGCGAAGAACCAGTCGGGTAGCGTCTCCACGGCGCCGGTAACACGTCGGCCTCAGGTAAGCGGCTGAGCGACCTCCGCAAGCCTGCCCTGCCTCACCAACTCAATAAACGCATCGCCCAGTCTCTCGCTTTCAGCGACCACCCGCCGCCAACTCTTCAGCCGCTCTTGCTGGGACATGCCCTTGAAGTCTTTTCGGTCCGGGATCTTGCCGTATGGCAACGCCGCGACAAACTCTGCCGATGGCGCCAGCAATAACACGCGATCCAGGTGATGCGACTGTGGACGGCGTGACTTGCGTCTCTTGTCGAACCAGCCGGGGGTAAGTTGCTCATAGAAGTGAGGGTACAGCGTGAGGCCGTCGTCGCACGATAGCGGCAGATCAAAGTGATAATCGGTGATGCCACCATCGCGATAAACACCGGGCCGCGCACCGGGAATCGGCGTCACGCCATGCAGCACCATCGGTATTGAGCCGGACGCCAGCACTGCCGGCGCAACATTCTCCGGCGTCAGCGCAACATGCTCGATTGGGAGATCGTCAACATCGTAGAACGGCGGCCGATCGCGCTGATCGGAAATCAGGGCACGCGAGAAAAACGCGCCGAGCGTCTTGCGCGACAGTTGATTGGCCAATGCCGCCGCACCCAAACCCGTCATCAGTGGCAACGGGTGCTCGCTCGCGGTCAGATGGCGTGATCGCACAGCCATAACATGCAATCGAAACACCGGGTTCGTCGCGATTTCGTTGGCACCATCCACACCGATGACATCGCTGAGAATGCGCTGGCTCGTGCGGGTTATCTCCTCGCGGTCTGGCTTGTCGCTATAGGTCTGGTTCAAGTAGGCATACTCGAATCGGGCCAATGCCGCCAGCCGATCTTCCTGCGCATAGCAACTGAAGCGCCATGCGCCGATAGACGAGCCCAGCAGGTGAACGGGCGCGGTAAACGATGGCACCAGTTCGCGCATGATCGCCTTGTCGAGCCCGGCGAGTACAAGCCACTTTGCGCCTCCAGAGGCGCCGACCATCATGCGTACGTCCGATGCGCGCAAGCCCTCGTCACGCAGTAGCCGCAGCGCTGCGGGCCCGGCATGCACGGCAAGCGGATGGGAAACACCTGACGGGCTCATTACGTCAGCCGGCAAGCGGGTCCCTGTGCACGATCGTTTGTTCGCGACCGGGGCCGGTTGAAATGATGTCGACCGGTGTTTCTACAATCTGCTCAATGCGCGCCAGGTAATCTCGCGCTGCCTGGGGCAAATCTGTGAATTGCGTAATGCCAACGGTAGGCGTCTGCCAACCCGGCATATCCTCATAGATTGGCTCGGCCTCCGCGAACCGATCGACAATGACCGGCGGCGACGAAATCACATCACCATCAATACGATAACCAACGCAAATGCGAATCGTCTCAAGCTCATCCAGTACGTCGAGTTTTGTCACGCACAAACCATCGATACCGTTGTTGATAATCGTGCGCCGTAGCGCGACGGCGTCGAACCAACCACAGCGACGTGCGCGTCCCGTCGTCGCCCCAAACTCCGCTCCGACTCTCGCCAAATGTGCGCCCATGTCGTCCATGAGCTCTGTCGGGAATGGCCCCGCGCCGACACGGGTCGTGTATGCCTTGACGATACCCAGCACAAAGTCCAGCTGATTAGGTCCAATACCCGTACCGATACTAGCGCCGCCAGCGACGGTGTTGCTCGATGTCACAAACGGGTAGGTGCCGTGGTCGATATCGAGCAACGTGCCTTGCGCGCCTTCGAACAAGATGCTGTCTCCCTGGCGGTGCAGGTCGTGCAACAGCCCCGTGACATCAGCCACCAGTGGTGCGACCCGCTCGGCCAGCGCCATCGCTTCATCCAGAGTCTGGCTAAAGTCCACTGTCGGCGCCTTGAAATAGTGTTTCAGCACGAAGTTGTGATAGTCGAGAATCTCGCCCAGTCTAGCCGCGAACTTCTCGCGCAGGAACAAGTCAGATACGCGCAGTGCGCGCCGCGCGACCTTGTCTTCATAAGCCGGACCGATTCCGCGCCCGGTAGTACCAATAGCCGACGCACCTCGGGCTTTCTCACGCGCGAGATCGAGTGCCACGTGCGATGGCAGAATGAGCGGGCACGCGGGGCTGATCCGCAAACGTTCGAAGACAGGCACACCGTTTGCGACCAGTCCGTCCATCTCTCGCATGAGCGCGTCCAGAGACAACACGACACCGTTGCCAATCAGGCACTGCACGCCTTCACGCAGGATGCCGGATGGAATGAGATGCAAGACAGTCTTCTCGCCGTCAATCACCAAGGTATGGCCTGCATTGTGCCCGCCCTGAAATCGTGCGACGGCGCTGACGCGATCGGTTAACAGATCAACGATCTTGCCTTTGCCCTCATCGCCCCATTGGGCGCCGACAACGACGACATTCCTACCCATAGTGTGTTCTCACGAGTTGTTCACCAAAAGCAGCAGCATCACGCCGGCAAACATCACGCACCCACCGACCGCACGTATGACGCTGTCAGGCATCGCGGCAAGCTGTGCTACAGCGCGGCGCCAGGCATTGGGCGCCGCGAACGGCGCCATACCCTCAAAAATCATGAACAGCGCAAAACCGGTCAGAAGCATTGACCATTCCATCACTGACGGCGCACTAATTCCCTTCGCGACTATTCAAGTAGCGGAAAAAGTCGCTATCGGGATCGAGCACCAGCAGGTCGTCCTGATTGCCTAACGACGAGCGATACGCCTGCAGGCTGCGATAGAACGCATAGAACTCGCGATCCACATTGTAGGCCTCAGCATAGGTATTCGCTGCCAGCGCATCGCCCTCACCGCGCAACGTCTCCGCATCGCGATACGCCTCGGACACGATAACCGTGCTTTGACGATCAGCGTTAGCCCGAATCTCGGCGGCCTCTTCAGCGCCTTCGGCGCGCAGCTGCTGCGCAATACGACCGCGCTCTTCGCGCATACGGTTGTAGACCGATTCTGCAACGCGGGGAGAGAACTCAACGCGTTTGACACGCACGTCGATCAAACTGATGCCAAGATCACCAGCAAGCGCCGACGCTTCGCTCATCATGTCGCGCATCAGCTCATTACGCTCCAACGAGATCACTTCCTGCATCGTGCGTTTGGCGAACTCGGTTCGAATCGCTGCCTTGATAATTTCAAGCAAGCGGTTCTGAGCCTCTGATTCGATACCGCGCGTCGAAATATAGTACTCAAGCGGGTCGCTGATACGATACTTCACAAAGAAGTCGACCGATGCCGGCTTCTTCTCAGTGGTCAAAATCTCTTCCGGATTCGGCGCGATCGTCAATATCTGATTCGGGAACTTGCGGACCTCGTGATATACGGGGATCTTGAAGTGCAAACCAGGCTCAAAGTCGGCCTTGACGATCTCACCGAAGCGCAGCTTGATCGCATGTTCGCGTTCATCAACGGTGTAAGCGGCCAGGCTCAACCCGACTAGCACCAACCCGAGCAAAACCAGGATGCCAGAAAAACGTGTGCTCATTAGCGTGTCCTCCGTGCGCGTGGATCAGCAAGCTGATCATTGGAGTTTGAGATCATTGCTGCGCCGTCATTCTGACGGTTCAGCGTGCTTGAGGACTGCGTGCGCGGCGACTTGGATGCGTTCTCCAGTAGCTTGTCGACCGGCAGATACAGAAGGTTGCCGCCGCCCTCAGCGTCCAGGAAGACCTTGGTGCTGTTGGCGTATACGTACTCGATCGCGTCAATGTACAGGCGCTCACGCGTGACTTCAGGTGCCGCCTGATACTCGGTCAGCAGCGCGCTGAACCTGGACGCATCACCGGCCGCATCGTTGATTACCCGTTGCTTGTAAGCCTCAGCAGCCTCCAACATGCGCGCGGCCTCACCACGCGCCTCCGGGATCACCTTGTTGGCATAGGTCTCAGCGCTCAAGGTCGCCTGAACCTTGTCTTCTCGCGCTTTCACGGCGTCCTGTACCGCGTCTTGCACCTCATTCGGAAAGTCGACTTTCTGTAGATTCACGGCAGTAACTTCAACGCCAGCCTCGTAGGTATTCAGCGCACTCTGAATCAAGGCTTTGGTCTGCGCGGCGACTTCCGCACGATTACCCAATAAGGTGAAGTCCGCCGGGTGTTTGCCCACGGCCTCACGGATCGCACTTTCGGAGACATCCGAGATGGTGCCGATTTGATCGCGCACATTGAACTGGAAATCCACTGGATTGGTGCGCCGATACTGAACCGCAAGATTAATCACGACGAAGTTCTCGTCTGCGGTCAGCATCTGGATTTCCTGTTCGAACCGGTCGATGACCGACGCATTCACTTTCTCAACCGACTCAATCGGGAACGGGAAATGCCAATGCAGTCCCGGATCAGTCATGGTCGTGAACTTGCCGAAGCGCAATTCCAGGCCGCGCTCAGCCTGGTCGACGCGATAGAAGCCCGTGAACAGCCAGAACACGAGCGCGATCGCGATGATCGCGAACAATCCGCCAGATGGGTTCTCGCCTTGTCCATCGCCACCGCTGCCGCCACCGCCAAATGCACCGCGCAGCTTGCGCTGGAAATTGGCGATCAGTTTATCGAGATCGTTTGGGGCATTCGCGCGTTTGCGATTGCCCCACGGGTCTTGCCCGTTGCCATTTTCATTCCACGCCATAACCGTTTGCTAACCCTGTAGTTGAGTCTGTCAAAATGTATCGCCGCGCCTATCCGCGCAGCGCTGTATCAAAAACCGGCGCGTCATCCTGCATCAAGCGCTCTTCAGACAGTGAAGTCTGAGCGCACATGCGCAAGAAATCGTCACGCGCCATATCGATCGTCAAGTGGCAGTCGCCTGATTCACCGTAAGTCTCACTGCTTACCGCACCTTCAGCAAAAAGCCTGGCCCGCAGCGCGCCTTCGCTTGCGTCCAAACGCAGCGAGCCATGAACTTGCTGGCGAGCAAACCGTTGCAATAGCACCGTGAGCAGCAGATCCATGCCTGCCCCAGTCAGTGCTGAGACCCAAACACTCGGCGGGTGGTCTTCATCACCATCGGCGATATGCGGCAATTGGCCACTAATGTCGATCTTATTGTACACACGAATCTGCGGCACATGTTCGGCGCCGATCTCGGCCAGGACGCTGTTTACCTGTTGTTCACGTAGATTGCGTTCGGAATCGCTGGCGTCGATCACGTGCAGAATCACGTCTGCCTCGCGCGTCTCGGTCAACGTCGATTTGAATGCTGCAACCAGTTCGTGCGGCAAATCCGACACAAAGCCGACCGTATCGGCCAAGACCGCTGTGCTGTATGGGTCCAGTTGCAACTTGCGCAGCGTTGGATCCAACGTCGCGAACAGCTGGTCTGCCGCGTATACGGTGGCATCAGTCAGCGTATTGAACAGCGTCGATTTACCGGCATTGGTATAGCCGACCAAGGCGATGGTCGGCACATCATTGCGCAAGCGCCGTCGCCGGCCGAGTTCTCGCTGTTTGTCGACCTTCTCCAGCCGTGCTGTTAGTCGGGAGATACGCGCCCGCACCAAGCGACGATCAGTCTCCAACTGAGTCTCGCCCGGGCCACGGAGGCCGATTCCGCCCTTTTGGCGCTCCAAATGCGACCAGCCGCGCACGAGCCGAGTCGACAGATGGCGCAGCTGCGCCAACTCAACCTGCAGCTTGCCTTCGAAAGAGCGAGCGCGCTGCGCGAAGATATCGAGTATCAGTCCGCTGCGGTCCAGTACGCGACAGCATAGCTCCTTCTCCAGGTTGCGCTCCTGGCTCGGCGACAATGCATGGCTGACCAGCACAAGCTGCGCATCTTGCTCAGCCACCATTTGCTTGAGCTCGGCAACCTTGCCGCGACCCAGCAATGCACGCGCCTCGGGCCTTGCCCGATTGACGATAACCGTGTCCAACACATCCGCGCCCGCCGAAATGGCAAGCTCAATGAACTCATGCACGTCAGTGCTAGTGGTTTGCGCAAACACAGGATGTACGACGAGCGCTCGCTCGCCGCTTTGCGGTCGATCAAACATAGATAAGGCGCGTCCAAATCGCGCTCAATGCGTTACTCTTCGGCAGACATCTGCTCATCGTCACCGATCGGCAAGCGTACATTGCGCGCCGGCACAACGGTCGAAATCGCATGTTTGTAGACCATCTGATTGACGCTGTTCTTCAACAACACCACGAATTGGTCAAATGAGTCGATCTGCCCCTGCAATTTGATGCCGTTAACGAGATAGATCGAAACAGGCACCTTCTCTTTGCGCAGAATATTCAAAAACGGATCCTGCAAAGACTGTCCCTTTGCCATAGGATTCTCCTTGTTGTTACGGCACTGCCGACGAGCCTCACGCCCAAGCGAGCCTGTCATGCTGTTAAAGCAGTGATCCCCGCGGACGTGCCGGCCCGCGAAGCTGCAGTGATCTGGATACTAGCACAGCGAAAAGACGTTGCTGCAGACGCGAAAATCGATAATCACGAGGTCAAATGACCCGCCATCACCAGCCGCACCGTTTCCCTGCCTCCAACTCAGGATATGCGGCCTGTCGGATGACCTTCAAGGCCTGCAAAGCGCTGCTCGCCAATTCGTCGCGCGATTC
>JBCCCC010000050.1:0-20519 GCA_039033695.1 Pseudomonadota bacterium
GACTATCAATCAGTGACGGGTGACGCACGTATTGGCGATGCCGGTCAGATCATGCTGCATGCGGTTGTGTACTCCCGCGATGCCGAGGCACCGGGTGCAAAGGATTCGACCTTGTTTCAGCCGGTTATCGGCAACGGCAGTCAGCGCATCCTGACCAAAGAGACGCCGCTGGATGGCATCAAGCTGACGCACGCCATTTCGGCTGACGGTATGGCACCCATCAGTGAGCAATCGGCGGTGCACTTTGCAAGGAGTAATCGTGACCGGATTATCCTGCGAACGGCCATAGGGCCTGACGTGAGCCACGCAGTTATTGCTCATACGGGAACGACACTAGACGGGCAGATCGCCGGCAGGATTGGGGATGCGCATGCAAACCGGTCAGGTGATGTAGCGTTTGTCAGTTTCATTGACCACGCTAAACGCGGCGGTCAATACCTGCAAGAGGTGTGGTTTTCGAGCTCAAATGGTGATCTGCGGCGCCTCGCCTATCCAGGGCAGGCTGTGCTCGGGCGCGACGGTGAGACCATTGAGGGCATTTTCATGTCCAACCAATCCCACGAACCAAAGATGCACAACACGCAAGGCGGCAGGTCACGGGGAATCGCCGATTCGGGCGCTGTGTTGTTCAGTGGTCGACTGCGAAAAGGAAGTGGTTGGCACAACGCATTGTTCGTCGCGGTGCCGCAGTGACTAGGCTAACTCTGGCGTCGCAAAATCCGTTGCCCTACACTGCTGCCACAAATTGAATAACAAAGGCGAAACATCATGAGCACACTTTCGGGCAAGAACGCTATGGTACTTGGCGGCAGTCGTGGCATTGGCGCGGCAACGGTCGAACGTCTTGTTAACGACGGGGCTAGTGTGACGTTTACCTATCACGGTTCGAAAGACGCAGCAGACGCTGTCGCCAGCAAGACCGGTGCAACGGCTGTGCAGGCCGATAGTGGCGATCGCGAGGCGCTGGCTGCATTGCTCGCACAACATGAGGGTCTGGATATCCTGGTCGTCAGTGCTGGTATCGCGATGGTTGATCACTCGCGCAAGCTGGACCCTGCCAAAGTTGACCGCATGATTGACGTCAATGTGCGCGGCCCCTACCACGCGTCGGTTGAGGCAAGTCGTGTCATGAACGAAGGCGGGCGCATCGTCGTCATTGGCTCGGTCAATGCAGATCGCATCCCGTTTCCTGGCGGTGCCGCCTATGCGATGACTAAGTCTGCTTTACAAGGGATGGTGCAAGGCCTTGCACGCGATTTTGGTGCCAAGGGTATCACGGTCAACAACATTCAACCTGGACCTGTCGATACGGATATGAATCCGAAAGACGGTCCCATGAAAGACGTCATGCATCAAATGATGGCGATTCAACGTCATGCGCGCGCTGATGAAGTAGCGGCGATGGTCGCCTACCTGGTTGGTCCTGAAGCGGGTATGGTGACTGGCGCCTCTCTGACGATTGATGGTGGTTTGGCGGCTTAGGGTAGTATCAGCAGCTTCTCGCGAGCTGGCTCGAAAAGACAAAGCGCCCGACAGCCGTCGGGCGCTTTTCTTTTGCGGGACGAAGTTCGAGATTAATAGGCGAATCGCACACCGAACATGACTTCCATGTCACCGTCAAAGACATACGGGCTGCCATCAGCGCGCACGCCGCCTTGAAGCGGCACACGCGGTACGTTGTTGCTTAGGTTGACCTCTTCAGTCAGGTTTCTGAGATTCAGCGAGAACTGCCACTGATTCCAGTCATATTTGGCAAACAGGTCCAGCCGTGTCTCGGCATCGAAGCGCAATACTTCGCCATTGAGCTTCTTGACGGCCTGAGCGGCACCTGCCGTAGGACGGACACGCTCGTCTGTCCAAACCAGGCCGCCGCCGATTGACAGACCATCGACTGAGCCACCCTCGAATTCGTAGACCGTCCAGAACGCTGCCTTGTTGGGCACTTCGTCAACCAGCGGGTCGCCAACCTGAGTGGGGTCCGAACTCGCGGTTACTTCCGTGTCGGCATTCGCGTAGCTGAACACGATTGACAAATTGTCGATTGGCGAGAAGGTGGCATCGATCTCGAAGCCATCGGCTTCAGCGTTGCGCGAAGTCTCGCCAGACAGGTCCTCCTCAATCTTGAAGTAGGCAATGCTTGCATCAAGTTTTTCGTCGAACAACACGAACTTGGCACCGAATTCGATTTGTTCACCTATCCGCACGGGAGGTGCAGTATTGAAGTCGGGGTCGTTGACATCAGGTAGCTGTGACTCGGAGTAGTTTGCGTAGACCGAAAACGCGTCAGTGACATCAAACACGAAGCCCGCCTGTGGCAGCAGCTCATTGTTGTCGGCAATCGTCGTGATCACCAGCGGGTCAACACGGGGGTCACCACGCGCGATCTTGATGTCGCTGTGGGTCAGCCCGAGCAATACGCTGAGTCGATCATCCATGAAATTACCGTGATAGTTTAGGAACACATTGTTGAGTTCGACCGTCTCGATGCGCTTGAGTACCGTAGCCCAGACAATGCTCTCGCCAGCTTGGTTGAATGACAGGTTATCGCTTGCGACAGTCGCCGGATCAAAGAAGTCGAAGTAGAACGTGCCAAGGTCGCTCGCCGGTCTTGGTCGCTGAATCTCCAGAAGTGCATTCTGATCGTACAAGTGAACGCCGCCAACCAGCTGGTGTTCGCCATTACCCCAATCCGGGAGCCAGGCGAGCGAGGCAGTTGCCTGGTCGATATTATTCTCTAGCGACAGATTTTCCGTGAGTCGGCGTAGTGAGTAATCGTCCGGGTTACTGGAGTCGGGCGGCGCGGCAGCGTCTGCAACCATGCGATAGAAGATGTCGATGCGTGGCCGGTTACCCGGGCCAAATACAAAGTCGCGATTGTGACGGCTGTAGTCGATCTGGCCTAGCAGTCGGTCAGTGAACTGATGCGCCAGCGAGACCGAGTAGTCATTGACGGACTCTTCAATGTCGGTGTCCTCGCCGAACCAGCTCGTACGCGGATCAATGCCATAGGCGACCGCTAGCGGGACTTCCTCGCCCGGTGTGGCGCCAGGGATTGTCAGCTCGATGCCCATCGGGCGATCTGTACGATCCGTGTTGATGCGATACTGGTAGTACTCAAGGTTAATGACCGTGTCCTCGCTCGGCCGCAGCTCAAGCATAGGCAAAATGGCGGACGACTCATTGTTTGCACGAGTGCCGAAGCCAGTGTCTTCCTGGAAGCCACCGACAAATCTAAATGCGCCTAACGAGCCATGCTCGCCTGTCGGACCAATCGAACCCAGGTTGAAGTCCACGTTATAGCCACGATTATCGCGATCGTCACCGCTAAAGCCCCAGAAAGTACCAATCTCACCGAAGTCTTCATCGATCTCCGGGCTCTTGGTGATGATATTTACCGCGCCGCCAGGTGTAACCGGGCCGTTCAGCACGGCGCTCGGACCACGGATGATCTCGAGCCGCTCGATGGTATAGCCGGGCGTGTCACTCAAGTGGATGAATCCGTTACGAAAGAACTCGCCAGAGTTGAACCCGCGGATGCGTTTGTCGTCGGCTGCGGCATGGAACTGCAGTGCATCTCGCTGCGAGAGCAGTTGGAAATCGCTCACAACATCCGCCGTGATCACCTGGATATTGACCGGCAGATCCTCAATCGCGATGCTGAGACCGGTCGCGCTGTTAGCACTTTTCGCACGATAGCCAGCTTCCCCGAACACCTCGATCAGGTCGATGGGTTTCAACTCTTCATCGGGCTCTTCCTGGGCGTATGCACCTTGCATCGAGAGCGACAAACCAATGGTCGTCAGAAGTAGTAACCGTATTGTGGACATCAGAAGTTCCCCCCTTGCTGAGTACTCGCATGATCTACGCATTTGACAGCGTACGCGTTAACGTATACGTTATTTTCTGATTTGTCAAAGGCGAGCTACAGCATCGGAAGCTATGGGGAATGAGGGTCAATATACGCATGAATTGCTGTTGGGGTGCATCGCTGACGATGTCACGGGCGCCAGCGATATGGGCTTGAGCCTGTCCGCCAATGGCATGCCGACGACGCTGTTTCTCGGTGTCCCTGATGCGCAGCGGGCGGTTAGCACGCCAGCCGTGATCATTGCGCTTAAGATTCGCACCATTGCGGCCACTGACGCCGTGCAGCAAGCTGGCGAAGCCGCCAATTGGCTGCTCGCTCATGGCGCACGCCAGCTGTACTACAAGTATTGCTCTACGTTCGACTCATCGCCTGCGGGCAACATTGGCCCGGTAACCGACAAACTGCTGCAGTTGGTCGATGATGATATGACCGTCTTGCTCCCGGCGTTCCCCGCAAATGGACGCACCGTTCGGTCGGGCAACCTCTACGTGAACGATGTGCTGCTCAGTGACACATCCATGCGTAACCACCCGCTGACGCCAATGACCGAATCTTATCTCCCAGCGCTCATGCAGGCGCAGACCGAGACTGACAATACGGGGCTCGTGACCTGCGACACGGTTGATCAGGGTAGCCGCGCCCTGCGACATGCGCTCGATGAGCGCCGATCTGACGGCAAGCGATTTGTCGTTGTAGACACGCGCTCCGACAGCGATCTTGAGGTCATCGCGGATGCAACCACGGATCTCAAGCTTATGACCGGCGCCTCCGGTGTTGGCGAGGCGATTCCTGGTGCGCTGCGACGGCGTGGCTTGCTTGCGCCGCATGACGCCGCCGAGCCGATGCCACAAATGCCTGGTCACGCTGCTGTGTTGGCCGGCAGTTGCTCGGAGGCAACGCGAGCGCAGGTAGCCGTGTTTCAACGATCATCGAATAGCATCGTGATCAACCCTCAACAATTGCACGCCGGTCAAACCACACCTCGGCAGATTGCCGACGCCGCTGTTAGGGCATCTCAATACGGTGATGTGCTTGTCTATTCAAGTGCCAGTCCAGAGAAGTTGCGTGTCGTGCAGCACCAGCTTGGCATAGCCGAGTCGGCGACACTGGTCGAGGACACGCTGGCCTATGTCGCGCGGCAACTTTGCGACAGCGGCATCCGCAAGTTCATCATCGCCGGCGGAGAAACATCGGGAGCTGTTTCGCAGGCGTTGGGCGTTAGCGAGTTTGCGATAGGACCGCAGATTGCGCCTGGCGTGCCCTGGCTGGTCAGTCACTCGAATCCGACTCTGTGTATTGCACTCAAATCCGGAAACTTCGGTGCGCCAGACTTTTTTCAACACGCGCTGGCGATGCTGCCATGAGCCGCGAGTCGCGTGCACGCGAAGCCATTACGATGCACGGCCAGTCGCTGCATCAGCGTGGCTTTGTGCCAGGCAGCTCCGGCAATATCAGCATGCGTCTGGATGATGGTGTGCTGGTCACGCCGACCAACGTCTGTCTCGGGCGGCTGGACCCGGTGCAAATCGCCAAGCTTGATCTGAACGGCGTGCATGTCGGCGGCGACGCACCCTCGAAAGAAGCTTTCTTACACGCCAGCATGTATGCGCGCAGCCGGCACGCTGCCGTCGTGCACTTGCATAGCACGCACGCGGTAGCCGTCGCCTGCATCTGTGACCCCAATTCAAACGTTGCACCGATCCCGCCGATCACGCCTTACTTCGTCATGAAGATCGGTCAGCTCAAAGTCCTACCTTACTTTGCGCCAGGCGCAACAGCGCTGGCGCATGCGGTCGCCGAAGCGTCCGAAAAACACCACGCGATTCTGCTTGCGAATCACGGACCTGTCGTGGCTGGCAGCACACTGGACGCCGCTGTTTTTGCGATCGAGGAGCTTGAAGAGGCGGCGAAGCTTCATCTGCTGCTCGACGGTCACCGTGTCAATACGCTCACATCAGATCAGGTGCAGGATTTGCACTCACGATTTCCCAGTTAGAAAGGTCAGCCCATGTTCGTCGTCACTGTCACCTTTGTTGCTCAAGCAGATCAGTCGCAAGCTCTGTACGAAGCGCTGATCGAGCAAGCCAGAAACTCGCTGACCTTGGAGCCAGGCTGCCACACGTTTGACGTCTGCGTCTCGACAGACGATGAAGCAACCGTGTTCCTGTATGAGCAATACGCAGACGCTGCGGCGTTTGATGATCATCTGGCCAGTCGTCATTTCAAGTCGTTCGACTCGCGGGTGACACCGTGGGTGCGATCCAAAAGCGTGCAGACCTGGACGATAAGCGAGCGTGGCCAATGAGTAGCAATCCGACATTCACCATTGCCACATTGCCGGGCGATGGCATTGGTCCCGAGGTCACGCTGCCAACCGTGAAGCTGGTTGAGACAATCGCGCGGGGAGTTGGTGGCTTTGCGCTCGATTTCATCTTGCTCGATGCGGGCGCTGGGCATTATCAACAGTCTGGTGAATCGTTGCCGGAGGAGGCGATGCGCATCGCAAGATCAGCTGACGCTATCTTGCTGGGCGCGATGGGTATACCCGATATTCGCTATCCTGACGGAACGGAGATTGCGCCTCAGCTTGAGTTGCGCGAGCAGCTGGATCTGTACGCGGGCGTTCGGCCAATCCGCACCATCAAGGGCTTGCCGATGCCACTGGCCGATCCGCGCGCCGCCGAATTGGATATTGTTCTCGTGCGCGAATCCACGGAGGGGTTGTTCAAATCGCGTAATGCCTGTGAGCTTATCGAGGATCGCGTTGCGCGTGACACCATGGAGATCACTCGCGACACGAGCGAGCGGTTGTTCGACATGACGTTCCGCATCGCCGAGCAGCGCAAATCACGCGGTGGCAAGGGCTTGGTGACCTGCGTCGATAAGGCCAACGTGCTGGGCTCGTTTGCCTTTTTCCGAAAAATTTTTGATGAGCGCTGCAAACGGTTTCCGACGATAATGGCGAACCATGCTTATGTCGATGCAGTTGGTTTATGGATGGTCAAGCAACCCTGGGTGTTTGATGTGTTGGTGACTGAGAACATGTTCGGCGATATTCTTTCCGATGTGGGCGCTGGCTTGATGGGTGGTATGGGCATGGCGCCATCAGCAGATATTGGCGACACGCATGCCGTGTTTCAGCCCTGCCATGGCAGTGCGCCAGACATTGTCGGGCTTGGCAAGGCGAATCCGATCGCAACCTTCCTGTCTGCCGCAATGATGCTGGCATGGTTGGGCGATCAGCATAACAACGAAGGCTGCCGACGCGCCGGGCAGATGATTGTCGATGCCGTGGATGCCGCATGTGCTGATGGCAAGCTGTTGCCCTTTGAATTCGGCGGTACCGCCGGCACGCAGGATATCGAACACGCAGTAACCGCGGCGCTGGATACCGTCGCGACAGCGTAGCGGGTTTCAACACTATGAGCGCGATCGACTACGTCGTCATTGCTGTCTATCTGGTCGTGGTCCTTGCCATTGGCATTGTTGCCTCGCGCGGTCAGAACACGCCGCTGAAGTACTTCCTCGCTGATAGGCAGATGCCGCAGTGGGTTGTCGGCTTTACGCTCATGGCGACGCTGATCAGCAGTAACACGCTCGTGGCACACCCTGCCATTGTTTACCAGAAGAGCATGATCCTCGTGCCCGGCTTCATGGTCATGCCGCTGGTGTTGATCGTTGTAGCGATCTATATCGTGCCGTTTTACCGGCGCGTCGTCGGCATGAGTGCGTATGAGTTTATCGGCCGGCGCTTCGGCCTCGCGGGCCGCTTATATACATCGTTCGGATTCTTGATGTCCCGCACCTTCGGTATTGGTGTGGCGCTGATCACGACATCAATCGCCGTCAATGTCATGACCGGTTGGGACATACAGTGGGTGATCGTCGGTATCGCCTCTTTCACGGCGCTTTACACGCTTTTTGGCGGTATCACGGCGGTCGTGTACACCGATGTTGTGCAAGGCGTATTTCTGATGGTGGGCGGTGTGGCGATACTCATACGACTGTTGTTCGCGCCGGAGCTGGATGGCGCGTTCGCGGTCGTTGGGTCCGCTATTGACGCTGGCAAGTTCAGTCTTGGCTCGGCGGAGCTTTCGGTAAGCAGCTTGTATGATCCCAATGACCGAACAATCTGGATGTTCGCCGTCGCAATGGCCATCCAGTGGAGCCGGCGCTACATTTGTGATCAAGCGATGGTGCAACGTTACCTCATTGCGCGCACGGATCGCGAAGCGATACGCGGCACGCTCATCGCTGCCTTGCTGTCGGTTCCTGTACTGATCGCCTTTAATCTCATTGGCGCATTTCTCTACGGCTTCTATACTCTGAGCGGTGCTGAGCCGCCGCTCATCGGTGATCATGTATTGCCGCACTTTATCGTCAATTATCTACCCGCAGGGCTGGTCGGGCTGATCCTCGCCGCCATTCTTTCGGCATCGATGTCATCGATCAGTTCTGACCTGAACAGCATCGCCACGGTTGCGACGCGTGACTACTTCAAGCGTTTTGTGCCGCGCGTGTCAGATGGCGCCCAGCTGCTGATGGGGCGGCTTGTGGTCCTGGCCGCCGGCACGGCTGCTGCCTACATCGGTATTCTGATGATCCCAACCGCAAGTTCAACGCCGGTTGCCGAGAAGGCGCTGGTCATTACCGTGATTGTGTCCGCCGGTACGCTGGGCATTTTCTCGTTGGGTTTCCTGACCCGACGCGCAACGCGCGAGGGTTGCTATGCCGGTATCTTGGCCTGCTTGTTGTTTACGGCCTGGGGCGTAACGACAGAACCAAGCACGCGGGCGCTGGATCTCGGTGTTCTCAATTTCAATATGAACCCGATCATGATTGGCATCCTCGGGCACGTGGTTACGTTCGGTGTTGGCTATATGGTGAGTTTACTGTTCGGCGGCTATCGTCCTGACGACGTTGATGAGTTGCGCTTTCGTCGAGCACCAGCTGGCATTGCGTAGTGCGCGCATTTGACCGGATAGAGCTCGATGCGCTGACGCCGGTTGGCAGCGCTCTGCATCGACCGGAATGCGTGCTCTGTACGTCTGACGGTGCAGTGATTGTCTCCGACTGGGCGGGAGGCGTGTGTCGTATTGGTTCGGACGGCGCGCAGCGCCGTTTGCTGGCAACCAATGCGCCGATAGATCTGCGCCCGAACGGTATCGCGTTGCTGCGTGACGGCAGTTTCCTACTAGCGAATCTCGGCCCGGAAGGCGGCGTCTGGCAGCTGTCGCCGAGTGGTGATGTCGATCCGTTTCTTCTCGAAGTCGATGGTCTCGCAATGCCACCGACGAATTTTGTTCTGGTTGATGCGCAAGAGCGCATTTGGATTACTGTCAGCACCCGAGTAGAACCCAGGGCCGATGCCTATCGACCTGATATTGACGACGGCTTCATCGTGCTGGTCGACCGACGTGGCGCGCGTGTTATCGCGACAGGCCTTGGCTACACAAATGAGGCGCAAGTGCACCCGTCAGGTGAGTGGCTTTATGTGAACGAGACCTTCGCGAGGCGGACTTCGCGCATGCGCATTGCAGACGACGGCACACTGGGAACGCGCGAAACCGTCACTGAGTATGGGCCCGGCACCTATCCGGATGGCTTGTGTTTTGACGAGGCCGGGGGCTTTTGGGTGGTCAGCATCGTCAGCAACAGGGTGATTCGCGTTGCGCCCGATGGCATACAGTCTTTGCTGTTAGAGGACGTCGATCAGGAGCATCTTGACCAGGTCGAGGTTGCCTTTCAAAGCGGTCAAATGGGGCGCGCGCACCTTGACACGATTCGCAGCCAGCTTCTCAGGAGCACCTCCAGCATTGCATTCGGAGGGGTCGAGAGGCGATTATCCTACCTCGGCTGCCTTCTTGGAGAACGCATCATGCGTTTCGAGGCGCCGATTGCCGGTGTCAAACCGGCGCATTGGAATTGGCGAATGCGATGAGCTCGAGAACATCTGTCAGAAAACGCGAACCCACCAAGGCCAAACAGTCGTTGGTCGAGCTGGCATATGACCAGATCAAGGAGCGCATTCTGCAAAACCACTACCACCCGGGATACCAGGCGCTGGAGTCGGAAGTTGCTGATGACCTTGGGTTCAGCCGCACGCCGGTCCGGGAGGCATTGATCCAACTCAAGCACGAAGGCCTGATCGAGTTGATACCTCGCCGCGGTATGCGAGTCGTCCCTGTCGTTGCCGATGATATGCAGGAAATCTACGAAGTGCTGACATCACTTGAGTCGATGGCAGCCGAGTTGTTGGCGCGCAAGCAGCCCGATGCCAAGGTGCTTGAACCAATGCGAGTCGCGACGCGCGACATGGAGCGCGCACTCAAAGCCGATGATCTTGAGGCCTGGGCCGCCGCCGATGAGCGGTTTCACCGTGCACTGATCGAGCTTTGCGGTAACAAGCGGCTTGCACATATGGCGACTACGGTACGTGATCAGGGTCATCGTGCGCGCATGGTCACGTTGCGCTTGCGAGATAAGCCGATTGCATCTGTCAACGAGCATGAGCGAGTGCTGCGGGCCATCGAACAAGGCGACTGGCAGACAGCGCGCGATGAGCACTATGCGCACCGCAAACGTGCCAGCGTTGAGTTGACCGAGATTCTCGAGAAGTACCGGCTACCGCAGCTATAGCGGTTGCTTTGCATGTGGCGAAGCGCCGGCATCGCTTGGCGCGACGCCGTAGACTCGCGCTGCGTTGCCGACAAGAAATGCATGGCGGTCATTGCCAAGCCATCGCGCGAACGTGCCGATGCGGTCTTCTTCGGCCTCATGTAGGGTGCTGACTGGCCAGTTACTGCCATACAGCAGGCGGGTGGGGCCGAATAGCTCAAGCAAGTAGTCGAACGTGGCACGCCATGTGTCGATTTCCCCGGCAAGACCGCTTATTTTCACGACCGTATTCGAGCGTGCGGCAATGTCAGCCATAGCGCGCTTCCAGTCAGTATCGTTGCGAGCCGGCGCGGTCGGGTGACCGCAGTGATCGAGTATCCAGGTTGTGTTTGGATATGCGCTCGCCAGCTCGGCGAACTGTCGTTTGTGTGTGCTATCCCTTGCGCCAAATTCGATGGTCTTTTGCAGCTCATGCAGCAACGCGAGACTATCGCGCAATGTGTCGGCAGCCAGATCGTAGTGGACAATCGGCCGCAGACGGATGCCGACGAATGCTTCAGCCTGACAGATAGGCCCAAGTCGCTCGCTAAAGCCTGGGTTGTCGGGCTGCAGGTTCAGCACAACGCCACGCACCAGCGGCTCGCGCTGTGCCAATGCGAGGAGCCATTCGTCGTCCTCGGGTCTGCGACTGGTCTCAACGGCTATGCAACCATATGCATTGCGTGGCTGCATGGCAGCCAGCCAGTCCGACGGTAGCATCGTACGGAATAGTGACGAGTTTGCCTCTGGCCATACGACGCCTTCCGGTCTTGCAAGGTCGCAGAAGTGCACATGGCTGTCGAGGATGCAGAGATCCTCGCGGGTCGTGTCTACGGTTTCATCGCCCATGAGAGACTGAGACTCTAACAACGCATCGTTGGTCATTGACGGTACTGGCTGATCGCTAGCCAGAAACATCCCGGCGCATTACATGGCCGAACGGTACGAGCGCCATCGGTATCAGTTTGATGTGCTGTTTGGCTATTGGAAGCCCGATGATCGTGATCGCGAACAGCAACGCCAGAAAGAGATGCATGATCGCCAGCTCAAGACCAGGCAGAATAATCCAAATGACATTCATGATGATTCGGATGATGCCTGCCGGCGGTTCGGTTTCGCGCACCACGCGCCCGAACGGTGCGAGCACGCCGCCGGCGAGCTTGAAACACTGGAACCCAAACGGAATTCCAACAATCGTCAGGCACAACACAATACCGCCCAGCAAATAGCCAGCGACGATAATAAACCCACCGAAGACAAAGAAGATCAGGTTGGGTATCGCGTACATACATTGATGATGCCATGAATACACAGCACGTGCTCTTCGTACCTTTTTCGGACTAAACACTGGCTAACCGCCGAGTGCCCGTGAGTGGGGCTACTCGACTTGGGCGGACAGTTCTTTGCTGATGTCGTGCTAGTGTCTGCGCGCCCGTTTTACGCCAATGGACGCTGACCGCTTTGCATCTTGCCGGTGAAAAAGCACGGCTCGCCTCTGGAGTTAGGCGAGCCGTGCTGGATTTGCTACTGGAGCAGTGCGTACACGACTAACGGTGCGGCGAGCCACAGAAGCCCTTTGATAAAGAAGAACCAGAAACCAACAACGCCTATGCGTCGGGCCCACGGATGACTAATCAGTCGTGCTGTTGTCGCCGCGACAGTCATTGCTTTGACGCCGCAATTGCGCCGGCGGTCCGGCGCCCAAACAATGCACGTAAGCGCGGAATCAGCATAGGCACACGCGACTTGTAGTCGTGGTACTCAGGATGTGCATCGGCAAGGTCGCGTTCTTCGAGCTGAATGCCAATGAGCATGTAGATCGATGTGCCAAGTGCGAAGACGAGGTGCGCCGCGGTCATGACAGGTGTCGCCCAGATTGCGAAGAACCAACCGACATACAGCGGGTGGCGAACCACCCGATACAGCCAGGGCTCAACGAACGTTGCTCTTTGCGGTTTCTTGTTTCGAAAGTAGCTCCAAGTCTGACGCAAACCGAACAAGTCAAAATGATCAATGGCGAAGGTCGATACCAGCAACAGCCCCCAGCCAAACGCGAATAGTGCATAAATCGCCCAGACAGCCGGCGTGGCGCTAACAGACCAAATGACGCCACCCATCGGTTCCCATAACGCGAATAGCAGAATCAACGCCATGCTTGAGAACAGGACATACGTGCTGCGCTCCGCTGCTTCGGGTACGATTTGCGTCCACCAGCGTTTGAACGCTGGGCGCGCCATGACGCTGTGCTGGACCGCGAAGACGACCAACAACAGGACATTGACAAATAGTGCAGTGGCCAACGGCGCCTGCGGTACCGAATCGATCGATTTTGGTACGATCAGATTACCGATGAAGCCTACCGAATACAGGAAGGTGGCAAAGAACACGACGTAACTGGATACGCCGTACACTAGAACAAGAAAACGTTTCATTTTGAGATCCCTTTTGCCGGCTTGACCGGGCAAGTTGTTTAATTTCAACCGCTTAAGTAGCGTGGGGTCAGTATGATTACCGCCAGAGCACAAGTCGTGACCACGACCTGACCATTACATGACGGTGTCATGACCAGTGCGAATACGGGGGCGCGTATGGCGTCGGCAACGCAAGACAAACTGGTTTTCGAGGATTGCGTGCTGGATCTTGCGACGCGCCAGCTCTGGCGCCGTGATTCGCTCGTCTCGCTCCAGCCGAGAGTCTTCGACCTGCTCGTGTTCCTGATCAACAGGCGTGAGAGGGCGGTCAACAAGGATGAGATTCAGGACGCTGTCTGGGGCAATACTGTCGTGTCCGAGACGGCGTTGACGCGAGCGGTCATGAAGGCGCGGCGCGCCATCGGTGACGATGCAGATGAGCAGCGGCTGATTCGCACGGTTCACGGACACGGGTATCAGTTCACAGGCCAGTTGATTACTGTTGATGCGAGCGTAGTGGAGGATGCTGACGGCGTGACCGATGGCAATGCCAGTGCATCGCAAACCAGCTTGCTCGTCAGATCCGTCCGCATCGTGTTCGTCGCTGCGGTAGTCATCATCGCCGTGCTGGTTCTCTGGCTGGTGAAGCCCCAGGCGCCCGACTCGGCGCTGCGCATCGCGATGATGCCAGTGCTGAACGATACCGGCAGTAGCGAGTTCGATTTCGCCACGCTTGGGTTGATGGGTTTGTCCAACGGCTTGTTGGCCGACGAGGGGCAAATGGATGTCGTACGCGCCGTCGACGTGATGCAGTACGTCGACTATGTCAATTGGCGTGAAGGCGACGACGACACATTGCACGCACAAGCACTGCGCGATGCCTACGGCGCTAGTCATGTGGTCGTCGCGCGCCTTACTCAGGCGGTAGGTGGTCTGCGGCTGAGCTACAGTGTCACGGATCACAATGGGCGGCGCACCGAGTCTACGATGGTTGCGGTGGATACTGGTAGCCTGGTGCGCGGCATGGTTCGGACAATCGCCGACAGGCTCGGCGGCGTGCGTCATGCGCTTGCCAACGACGCGCCTTCGATCGATCAGGATCCGTTCATCAATGAGGCCTATACACGCGCGTTAGCTACTTCGTTGGAGGGTCGCTGCGGCGAGGCTGTCGCGCTGTTCGATGTTGTGCTTGCGCGCGCGAGCGATACTCCTCGCGCCCAGCTCGAACGCGCCAACTGCCTGTCACAGTTGGGACGGTGGCAAGAGGCGGAAGCCGCCTACCGGCGAATGACAGCATCGGCTTCGGACAACGCGAATCCTGTTGTGCTGGCCAAAGCGTTCACCGGGCTCGGCCGCGTCTTGTATGAGACCGGTCGGCGTGGCGCTGCCAATACCGCTTACCAGCAAAGCCTCGATATCGCAGCATCCGTGAACGACAAAGAGGCGATCGGCCGCGCGCTGATTTCGATGGCAATACTTGCCTACGGTCACCGCGACTACCCCACTGCGCGCGAACTCCTCGCACGCTCGACACTACAGTTTCGTCAATTGGAGTGGGCGCAACTGCCAGGTCAAATCTATTCTGCGCAAGCCAACATCGCAATGAATGATGGCAAGCTCAGCGATGCCGAACAATTCCTCGAAAAAGCCCTCATCAGTTTCCGTGCAGTAGGTGATCGTCGCAGCGAGGCGATGATGTTGAACAACTATGGTTTTCTGCGACGACTACAAGGCAGATTCTCGGACGCAGAGCCACTGCATCTTGAATCGCTGCGCATTCGCAAAGATATCGGAGATACCGTTGGTCAAGGCCGCATCCTCGGCATGCTGTCGATCCTGTATCAGCGCAAGGGCCGGTTAGATGAGGCATTGTCCGCTGCTGAGCGAGCGGTGACGATCGCGCGAGACGCTAACGATGCGCTGTTCCTTGCAGGCGGGCTGGCGCAGCTGGCTGCGACGCAGCTTGCACTTGGTGATGCCCAGAGTGCGCAGGATAGTTTCGACGAAGCGGGCAAGCTGTATACACAAATCGGCGACCAGTCTCGCGCAGCTCAAGTGAGTTTGCGACTGGCGGATATCGACGTTCAGCAAGGGAGGGAGGAGCAGGCAGCCCAGCGTGTAGGCGCTGTGCTTGCTGTCGCCCAAGACAACAAATTGCCGGCGCCCGCGATTGAAGCACTACAGCGCCGTGGCGACCTGTTTCAGCGGCGGGGCCAGCTAGAACAGGCCCGTGCCAGTTTCGAGCAAGCGCTCGATTTGATTGATGAGAGCGGCGTTACGGATCAACGTGCGCCCATTGCGATACAGCTGGCCAATCTATACCTCGACGCAGACGATCCGCGCGCGGCTGAGCCCTTACTCGGTTACATTATTGAAGAAGAGTCGACTATCGCCGGCCTGCGGCTGCAGGCGCGCTATGCTGCACGAATTGGCGACAGCGCTGGCGCCAGCCGAGCATTACAAGCGGCGAAGCAGTTATCCCCAGAGCGATGGGGCGCGGATGATGAGCGAGCCTTGCAGTTTCATTCAAATCAAGCACAGGAATAGCGCGCTTCACGCGCCACAGGCCATGCTCGCGCGTGCTAAGAAAGAGCGTCTTGCCAATGCCGTCGCAGCCTAGAAATGCCTATCGAAATTGCCGCGAACAGTGCAAAATCAATGGGCAATAACGAGAACCATTATGACTACACCTACCGTCGCCTGCTTCGGCGAGATACTGCTACGGATCAGCGCCCCGGACAATCAGCCCATCATGCAATCGCCGCAGTTTGTCTGGCATGTTGGTGGTGCAGAAGCCAATGTCGCCGCCGGTGTCGCAAAGCTGGGTCTGAATGCCAGAATGATCAGTACGATTGCTGATAACCCGCTTGGGGCAGCGGCGATCAGTACCTTGCGTTCGTATGGGGTGCAAGACCAATTCATCCGCCGCACAAGCGGGCGGCTCGGATTGTATTTCTTGTCACCTGGCGCAGGTCAAAGGGCAAGCGGCATTACCTATGATCGTTCGCACTCGACGTTCGCCGAGGCCCAGCCTGAAAGCTACGATATCGACGCGGCATTGGACGATGTCGACTGGCTTCACATTTCAGGTGTCACACCGGCAATTGGGGAAACTGCGGCTGAGCTGGCATGCGTGTTTGCCGAAGCGGCCGCTAGCGCAGGCCTTGGCGTGTCGTATGACTTCAATCACCGCGCCAAGATGTGGGCTGCATGGGGTGGCGACCCGGTTCCCTACGTGAAGCGGCTGGCCAGTGCGGCGACCGTTCTCTTCGCGAATGACCATGACCTGGGGTTGATCTTGCCATTGAAAGAAAGCCAACGGGGCCGCACGTTAAACCAGGCGCTGCTGGCGTTCGAACACTTGCCCCGGTTGGAGTGTCTGACTTCAGCATTTCGTACCGCGCATTCGGTGGAGCACCATAGCCTGAAAGCGGCACTAGTGACGCGTAGCGAGCGGGTCGAATCCGGGCCCGCCGATATGCCACAAATCGTCGACCGTATCGGCGGCGGCGACGCCTATGCGGCGGCTGTCATCGCTTGCAGATTGGGCGGACGATCGACTCAGGATGCGGTCGACTATGGGCTTGCGGCGTCAGTGCACAAACACACGCTGGTCGGCGACCTGCCACAGGCTGACTGGAACGCATTGGATGCCATCGTCAATGCGACCAGTAGCGACGTGCAGCGTTAGAGACTATCGGGTTACCGGCTATGAGAAGTACAGGCCACCGTTGATATCCAGGCTCGCGCCGGTAATGAAACTGGACTGATGCGAGGCAAGATAGGCGACCAGGTCAGCGACCTCTTGGGCGAGTCCTTCTCGACGCAGCGGTGTCGCGCCGGCGACATTCGTTCGCACGGCGTCTTTGGTAAATGTGTCGTGGAACGTGGTACTGATCATGCCTGGGCAAATGCAATTCGCGCGAATTCCGCTTGGTCCGAGTTCCTTGGCAAGCGCTCGTGTGAAGGTCATGACCGCGCCTTTCGATGTCGCATAGGCTGCCGCGCCCGGGCCACCGCCATCGCGACCGGCCAGAGATGCCAGATTGACAATTGATCCGCCCTCACTCATGTGCTCGGCGGCAAGTTTGGACACCAGGAATGTACTCGTCAGGTTCAAGCGCATGACGCCTTCGAAGAACTCAACGTCCATCTCAGCGAGCGACTTACGCGCGACGAGACCACCGGCATTGTTCACAACAATGTCGATACCACTCCCGTAGGTCTTCGTCGCGCCGTCGATCAGTGCCTCGACGCCTGCCTGCTGGGTGACGTCGCCCTTGATTGCAACCGCGTGCCCCCCATTGGCTTCGATTGCGTCAACAGTTTCCTTGCCACTCGTTTCATTATTGAAATAGTTGACGACCACTTTGGCGCCTTGCGCCGCAAGCGTTTCGGATACTGCACGACCGATGTCGCGTGCGCCGCCAGTGACAATAGCAACTTTACCTTCCAGAGATTTCATTACTGGTTCCTTTTGAATTATTCGTGGTCTTAACTGACTTTAGGTGGGCTGAGAGGCTGGATCTTCCCGCAAAGAATCCAGACTGAAAGAACTGTCATGATCGCGAGTCCCGCGCCAACGGCAAATGCCGGAGCGTAGCTGTTGACAGTGATCACAGGGATCAGGAAGTTGAGTCCAACGACGGCAAGTTTGGCCGCTGTTCCTGCAAAACCCGCGAGTGTCCCTACGGATCCGCCGCTATAGAAGTCGCTCGGCAGTGTCTGTATGTTGCCGACGGCCGTTTGGAATCCAAAGAGAATTGCGGCCATTAGTAGCACCGCAACGATCGGCGTTGCCGCCTTGATTGTGAGTAGCAGGCTTACAAGCATAATGAGACCGCCAAGCCCGATAACGAACTTGCGTGTCTTGTTGACCGACCAGCCGGCTTTGATTCGACTCTGCGCCAGCAATCCGCCAAACCATGCGCCGAACATCGCGCCGACGTACGGCACTGCAGCATATTTGGCAATGTCCGCTACACCAAATCCGTATGTCTCATTCAGGTACAGCGGCAGCCAGCCAACAAACAACCACCAGATCGGATCGATGAAGAACGATGCCATGATCACGCCCCAGCTTTCTTTTCTGGACAGCAGTTCGCGCGAGGACGGGGCATACTCGGCCACTTGATCAGTCTCTGCGCTGCGTTGTCCGGTCAGTATGTATTGGCGCTCTTCTTCGTCGAGCCATGGGTGTGTCGCTGGCCCGGACTTATAGATAATGAGCCATGGCACGAGCCACAGGAAGCCGAGGGCGCCAATGACGATGAAGGTTGCTTGCCAACTACCGAACCAGACAAACAAAAACCCGACAATCGGTGCCGAGACAATGCCACCGATGGCTGCGCCAGAGTTGAAGATCCCCTGGGCAAGCGCACGCTCCTTGATGGGAAACCACTCGGCATTTGCTTTCGTTGCACCGGGCCAGTTTCCTGCTTCGGCGACACCCAAAATGCCGCGAAACAGCGAGAACGTTAGTAGCGAGTGTGCGACGGCATGCAAAATCGTAGCGAGAGACCAGGCCGTGATGGCCAAAACGAATCCAAGCCGTGTGCCAATCCAGTCGAAGATCTTGCCAAACAAGGTTTGGCCGAACGCATAGGCAAATGTGAATACATTAATGATGATGGCATAGTCAGTTTTGGTCAGCCCGAGCTCGCTAGAGATTTCCGGCCACAAGACGGCCAGCGCCCCACGGTCGATGTAGTTGATGACGGTCGCGACAGCAACGAGCGTCACGATGACCCATCTGAGTTTGCCTTTCATGATGATTCTTCCTGTCCGAGAAAGTCTTCCCTCACAGGGCTGAATACTTCCAGAAGCACACCGGCCTTGCGGCAGACTGCGCCATGATAAAGGTTGGGCTGGACGCAGAAACTGTCGCCCTTCGCCAGGAGCTTCCTCTCGCCATCGATGAGCACTTGAAACTCACCGCTTTCGACATAGCTCACCTGGGCATGGGGATGCGCGTGTACATAGCCTTCCGCACCTTCGGCGAATCGCACGCGAATGACCATTAGCGCATCCGTGTAGCCCAGGACTTGGCGCTCAATGCCATCGCCGACCGGCACGACCGGCGCATCTTTCCCGACAACAAATGCATCACTGCTGAATTTCATTGCGGCTGCGCGTCGTGTTTCAGCTTTGGTGACGCTACATAGCTTGCGTCTCGTGATGGGGCGGCTGGTGGCTTAATGGTGGGCATTGCCAAAAACAGGCACGCACTCGCCGAGATCTGCGCCCGGGTCACTTCGCGGCACCGGTGACTATGTTGTAGGGTTGGCGGCGCATGGCACCCAAGCTTGCTGTGCGGCTCGCGCGCGGTGCAGAACACGGGGGGTATTCGGCGCTACAAGAGGGCATGACATTGAGCGTAGGATTATCACCATGGCCGCCGGAAAGCGTGATGGTCTGGCTGCGCGTGCCGCGCGCGACAGTGTTGACGAACATTCTCATCGGGCCCCCCTCCGATCGAACTGTGCATTGAGCAGCACTGTAACCAATACATGGGTTTATGGTCAACCATTTTCTCTGACCAAACACTGAATCCGGTATATAAAATATTCAAACCAATTATTATAATTGCTATAATTTTCAGCGTGATAAGCATCAAAACGTGCCAACAAATCGCGCCCTATCATCCGCGATTCAAGTTGGGTCATGATCGGCGTAAATGCGAGAAATTGGCAGACACTTTGCCTGACCAATTGTCTTGATCGTGCTAAACTAGCGTTGACTAAGGTGTGACGACTTGTTTGTATTGCGGAAGGGAAACACACGATGGCCAGCGAAAAACGCTTATACAGAAGCGTATTGAAACGCCTCGAAAAACTTATTGAAGAGGGTGAGTACCCACCGGGCGGACGACTTCCGCCAGAGCGGGAGCTTGCCGAACGATTCGGCGTAAGCCGTCCGACCGTGCGCGAGGCAATCATTGCACTCGAGGCATTGGAGCGCGTTAAGGTCAAGACCGGTTCCGGTGTGTATGTGTTGGATACCCAAAAGGGCTTGAACGGCATCGATGCAACCATCAGTGCATTCGAACTAACTGAGGCCAGAGCGCTGATCGAAGGGGAAGCGGCGGCGCTTGCGGCGACCATGATTAGTGATGAACAGCTGGTCGAGCTTGAGTCGGTCCTGTACGAGATGGCTGACGAGTCAGAGAATGGGGAGCTCATCTCCGAGCTCGCGGATCAGAAATTCCACCGTGTTATCTCGGAAGCGACGCAGAACAGCATGATGATTTCTGTCATCGATAACCTCTGGCATATTCGTGATAATGCGCCGGATGTCCATGCTGCCTACCAGGCCATTTGCGAGAGTGAGCCCCAGTCGCGGGTCGATGAACACATGGAGATCCTCGATGCGCTAAAGAAGCGCGATCCGAATGCCGCACGCGAGGCGATGCATGATCATTTCAGCCGTATATTGGGCAAACTGATCGCAGCGAATGAAAAGGCGCAGGTTGATGAAATCCGCCGCAAGACCCGAGAGAGCCGCGAGCGTTTCTCGCTGAATCACCTGGCGACCGGCGCATAGCGAGAAATGGCCCAGGCGCCGGCTCGCAGTCAGTCGCCCGA
>JBCCCC010000051.1:0-20446 GCA_039033695.1 Pseudomonadota bacterium
CTGGAGATCCCTGCCAAGGTCGCGTATGTACACCCGCTGCATAACCTGGCGATGGTGCAATACGATCCCGCATTGATCGGCGATACGCCGGTCAGCGACGCCCGCTTCTCTGATGCCGAGCTCAAGCCGGACGACCCCGTGTGGGTGGTCGGTTTGACGCCTAGTCATCGCGTGGTCTTGCAGCAGACGCGCGTCGCGTCCAAGGACCCGTTGGTGTTGCCACCTTCAAGGACCTTGCGGTTCAGGGACTTCAACCTTGAAGTCATCTCGGTGGTGAACGCACCAAACGTGGACGGCGTTCTCAGCGACAAGCGCGGTAACGTTGTTGCGAGCTGGTCAAGTTTTGCGATTCAGGGCGGTGGCGAGGCAGGGCAAATGACCCGCGGCGTGCCTGCTGCCGTGATTCGCGAGTTTGTCGATATTGTCAGAGGCGCACAACCTGTCTACTCGTTGGAGACCGAATGGGGCCTGATGCCATTGGCGACAGCGCGCAAACTCGGCGTGCCGGAATCATGGTTGGACCGGCTTGAGGCGCACAACGGGCAGCGGCGCCAGGCCGTGACCGTGAATCGTGTTGCCGCCGCAACCGACGCTGCCAGTCATCTTCAACCAGGCGATATCTTGTTAACCGTTGATGGCGAACTCGTGAGTACGTTCCGCGAGGTTGAGATTGCGATGCAAAAACCCGCTGTCACGCTCGAAGTCTGGAGAAACGACGCGCTTCTGACGGCAACTGTGGAAACTGAGGTGCTTGACGGCGGCAGTGCCGATCGTGTTGTGCAATGGGCAGGTGCCCTGTTGCAAGATCCCTATCGAGAGCTCGCACGCCAGCGTGGGATCGTGCCGACGGGCGTCTACGTTGCCTACTTCAGTTACGGCTCGCCAGCGACGCGCTATGGACTGTGGGCCGGGCGCAGAATCGTCGAGGTCAATGGTGAGCCAACGCCAGATCTCGATGCTTTCCTCGATGCGGTGCGCGATAAATTGGATGGTGAGTCGCTGCGGCTCACGACGCTGGATTGGAATGATGCGCCACAGGTCATCACGTTGCGCCTCGATCTGACCTATTGGCCTGGCTTTATCGTGGAGCGCGGCGCAGAGGACTGGGTGCGCAGCTCATTGTAGTGTTTTACTAGCCGCCGTCAGCGATTGCGAATGGCGGCGGCCAGCGTCTTCCAGCTATCGATGGCGGCAAGGCACTGGGTGCCCTGGCAGACATAGGCCAACGCGCCCGTCTCCGGGGCCACGCGCACCGCCAGGCCCTCCGGCAGACTGGCGCCGTTGTGGGGTGCAACGATCATGCGATTGGGCGCATAGAGTGATTGCGCGGATTGCTGCCATTGGCGGATTGTTGCCGGGTCGCCGCGCAGCACGATCGTTTCGATTGGCGCCAGAAACTCACTAAGCGACTCGATCAACGTCACGTGCGCCTGCGGATACTCCACCAGCGCCGCCCGCGCAAACTGCAAGGTTGCTTCTGCGGCGTCAAGATAGCGGGCATCGCCGATCAAATGCCCCAGTCGCAGCAGGGCTCGTACGGCAACCGCATTGCCAGCTGGTGTCGCATCATCGCTGATGGGTTTTGGGCGATACATCAACGTTTCGTGATTGCGCGCGGTAAAGAAAAAGCCACCATTGTCAGTGTCCAGAAACCGCGCCAACATGTCATCGGCCAACGCCATTGCCAAGCTGAGCCAGTCATCTTGCCAATCGATTTGAAGAAGCTCCAAGAGTCCATCTACCAGCATCGCGTAGTCGTCTAGATAGGCGGGTAACGGCTCATGCCCATCTTGCCAGGCGGTTTTTAGCTCGCCATTCACGAGAAGTCTTGACGCTGCAAACTGCGCGGCTTGGCTTGCGGCTCTGGCATAACGCGGTTCTTCAAACACACGCGCTGCCTGTGCCAGTGCCTTTATCGTCAGCCCATTCCAGCTTGTCAGCACTTTGTCGTCGCGGGATGGCGCCTGTCGCTGGTCTCGGACCACCCGCAATTGCGCGCGAATACCATCCAAGCGCGTCTGGGCCTGACTGTCGGACAGCGAGAACTGCTCGGCAAGCTCAGCGGTGGTCATCGATAGTGTCAGATGCCAGCGTCCTTCGAAATTGGCGGGTTGGTCGAGGCCGAACGCTGCGCTGGCAAATGCGAAATCCGCATCAGCAATGACAGCGCCGATTTCATCGGGCGTCCACGTGTAGAAGGCGCCTTCTCCTTGTTCAGTGTCTGCATCCAGGGTCGACGCGAAGCCGCCATCGGCCAGCTGCATGTCGCGAAGAAGCCAGTCCGCCGTGCCGCGAGCGGTCGCCGCGAACAGCTCATCGCCAGTAGCCTGCGCGCTGGCGCTGTACAACGATAACAATTGTGCGTTGTCGTACAGCATTTTTTCGAAATGGGGAATTTGCCATTGCTGATCGGTGCAATAACGGAAGAACCCGCCGCCAACCTGATCGACAAGACCACCATTCGCCATTGTGGTTTGCGAATGGGCGGCCATGTACAGCGCCTGTAAATCCGGCTCACTATCATTCGCGCTCGCACGCCAGTGGTTAAGCAGGCGCAGCAGCGAGGGCGTCTGCGGAAACTTTGGAGCGCGCCCGAAACCACCATGCTGGTCATCAAAGCTCTGCGCCAGCGAATCGCGTAACGCAGCGATCGGGCTGGCATCCACGCTTATCGCCTCTGTCGACGCGGGCTCGAGCTTCGCGAATACTTCTTGCACAGCACCGCCTTGACGTTTGGCCTCCGCGGGATCGGCATTGTAGAACTCGGCGACGCGTTCCAAGACCTCAACGAATCCGGGTAGACCGTGGCGGGCCTGCGGGGGGAAGTAGGTGCCGCCAAAAAATGGCAGCTCGCCGTCGGGGGTCAGAAACATCGTCAGAGGCCAGCCGCCTGGTCGCTGGGTCATCAGTTGATGTGCGGTCTGGTAAATGCGGTCGAGGTCGGGGCGTTGCTCCCGATCAACCTTGATGTTGATGAAAAGCCGGTTCATCACCTCGGCGATGTGTTCATCCTCGAACGATTCGTGCGCCATGACATGGCACCAGTGGCAGGCGGCATAGCCAATCGATAACAGGATGGGCTTGTCTTGCTTGCGAGCCTCGGCCAGCGCTTCCGGGCCCCAGGACCACCAATCGACCGGATTGTCGGCGTGTTGCTTCAGATACAGGCTGGACGACGATTGCAGTCGGTTCATGGGATGATCACAAATGGTGAATGGCCGCACACTATACCGTCAATAAATCGGGCACCCAATGCTACAATGTCCTGATGATTGTTTATCCCGAGATTGACCCGGTCGCGTTGTCGCTGGGCCCGCTCAAGGTCCATTGGTATGGCCTGACTTATCTGGCGGGGTTCGTGCTGTCCTTTCTCTTTGCGCGCTCGCGCGCCCGCCGTGCCGATACGCCAGTTCAACCAGCGGCCGTTGAGGATCTGATCTTCTACGGTGCGATCGGTGTCATCGTAGGCGGACGTATCGGCTATCTCTTGTTCTATGGTTGGGCAAACGTTGCCGAGGACTGGCGCTACATCTACCGCTTCTGGGAAGGCGGTATGTCTTTTCACGGCGGATTGCTCGGTGTACTGGTTGCGATGGCGCTCTTTGCACGCAAGCAAGGCAAGACATTCTTCGAGATCACTGACTTTGTGGCAGTCTTCACGCCGCTCGGGTTGTTCTGCGGTCGGATTGGTAACTTCATTAACGGCGAGCTCTGGGGGCGCGAGACTGACGTGCCTTGGGGTTTCCTGTATGACGGCGCGGTGCGTCATCCGTCGATGTTGTATGAGGCGTTTCTGGAGGGGATCGTCTTGTTCGTATTGCTCTGGTGGTACTCCAGCAAACCACGGCCGGTGCGGGCAATCTCTGGTGCCTTCCTCATCGGGTACGGCATATTCCGTATCGCCGTCGAATTCGTGCGCATACCCGATGAGCAGTACGGTTACTTCGCGTTTGATTGGCTGACCATGGGGCAGATCCTGAGTACGCCGATGGTGTTGTTCGGAATCTACCTGATGTGGCGGGCCTATTCGCAGCCACTGGTTTCACGAGGCTAGGGTGTATGCAGCAGTATCTTGATCTGATGGCGACCGTGCGCACGCAAGGTGCTCGGAAGGAAGACCGCACAGGCACCGGCACACTGAGTGTCTTCGGCCATCAGATGCGGTTCAACCTGCAACACGGCTTTCCACTTGTAACCACAAAAAAGCTGCATCTGAAGTCAATTATCGGTGAGTTATTGTGGTTCCTGCGCGGCGACAGCAATGTTCGCTGGCTGCAGGAAAACGGTATTTCGATCTGGAACGAGTGGGCCGATGAGCAAGGCGACCTGGGCCCCGTTTATGGCGTGCAGTGGCGATCCTGGCCGACGCCAGATGGCCGGCATATTGACCAGATCGACACCGTGTTAACGCAACTGCGCGAGCAGCCTGATTCGCGCCGGATCCTGGTGTCAGCATGGAACGTGTCCGAGTTGGATAAGATGGCGCTCATGCCGTGCCATTGTTTGTTCCAGTTTTACGTAGCGGATGGCAAGTTGTCCTGCCAGCTCTACCAGCGCAGCGCCGATATTTTTCTGGGCGTTCCGTTCAACATCGCATCCTATGCGTTGCTGACGCACCTGCTGGCGCAGCACACGGGCCTTGAACCGGGTGACTTCATATGGACTGGCGGTGATTGTCATTTGTACCTCAATCATCTGGACCAGGCGGACGTGCAACTTGCGCGCGAGCCGCGGCCGTTGCCAACGCTCAGCATCAATGCCGAGCGTGAGCATATCTATGACTATGAGATCGACGACTTCTCGTTTGAAGACTACGATCCGCATCCGCTTATTCGCGCAGCCGTGTCAGTATGACAGGGCAACCGATGATCTCTCTCATTGTTGCGGTTAGCGACAACCACGTGATCGGTAAAGACAATGCCTTGCCGTGGCACCTGTCAGCTGACTTGCGCCATTTCAAACAACAGACGCTCGGCAAACCGATCATCATGGGTCGCAAGACCTGGCAATCGATCGGCAAGGCGTTGCCCGGCCGTCGCAATATCGTAATGAGTCGTGATGGACGTTTTGACGCACAGGGCGCTGAGGTTGTTGATAGCCTTGCCAGTGCGGTCGCGTTGGCTGGCGATGCGCCCGAGATCATGATTATTGGCGGCGCGGCGGTCTATGCTGATGCGATGCCGCTGGCACAACGCGTGTTGCTAACCCGCGTGCATGTCACGGTCGACGATGGCGATGCGTTTTTTCCGGCGTTGGACGATGCCGAGTGGCGCAGTACATGCCAGCATCATCTGGCGGGTGAGCAAGGCCAGCCAGCATGCACGTTCTTTGTCTACGAGCGCCGCTGATCCGATTCAGTCTGCGAGCGCCGCGTCGACGGCCGACTGGGCATGAATGGCTGTCGTGTCGAAAAGGGGCAACGACAGGTGCGACTGATTGATCAGCAGGCCGATCTCCGTACACCCGGCGATGATGCCTTGGGCGCCTTGTCGTTGCAGGCCATCAATGACGTCGAGATAGGTCGCGCGCGATCTATCGCTGACCTGGCCGACACATAACTCCTTATAGATGATGTCGTGAACGCGCTGGCGATCTGCCGCGCTTGGCACCACGACCGACAAACCAGACTGTTCCAACTTGCTCCGATAAAAGTCTTGCTCCATGGTGAACCGTGTGCCGAGCAGCCCGATGTTGGTAATGCCCGATGCATTGATGGCCTGGGCCGTTGCATCAGCAATATGAATCAGCGGAATGCCGATTGCGTTGGCAATCTCATCTGCCACCTTGTGCATCGTGTTCGTGCAAATCAGCAGAAAATCAGCACCAGCGGCTTCAACCTGGCATGCTTTGTCAGTCAGAATGCGTGCGGTCTCTGACCAGTCGCCCGTGTGTTGCAACGTCTCGATGTCGGCGAAGTCCACGCTTACCATCGCGATAGATGCGGAGTGCAAGCCGCCAAGGGCATTGCGAACGCCTTCGTTGATCAGCCGATAATAGTGCTCGGTACTTTCCCAGCTCATACCGCCTAGCAGGCCGACCGTTTTCATTGCAGCCATCGCATCATGAGTGTTAAGCGCCGACTAAAAACTCACTGAAAGATCAGACTCGACCTGTGCTTTGGTTCTCTCGAGATCCTTACGCAGGTTTTCCCATTCGCGCTCCAATGCCGCGCCGCGCGAGACCTGTTGTAACTCGATACGATCAGAAAGCGATTGCATCGTGACAGACTGTGTCGGCGGAGGGACAATGTGGGCGGCCACTTCCACCGGTGTTTGAACGGGCGTCTGTGGCAGACGCAAGACCAATGCGGCAACCACAGCAGCGACAGCCCCGCCAGCCAACCACCAACTCAAGGGCGTGGCCCGCGCAACCTGTGCAGCGGGTTGCTGGGGCGTCATCGCCAGCCGCGCGGCTAGTGCTTTGTCGTTGCTCTGAACATCGTCCAGCGCACGAGCGTCGCGTCGAAGCCGCTTATCGATATTGCTCATGGCGCCAAGTCCTCACTTACGATCCTCGCCAGCTTGCGTCTGCTGCGCAACAGGCTGACTTTAACCCAGGCGTTGCTGCGCGACATGACATCCGCAATCTGTTTCGTACTGGCGTCCTCCGCGTAACGTAGCCAGAGCGCACTGCATGCATCCTCGCTAAGTTGCGCGCGAGCAAGACGCCAAACGTTGTCCATTTCCAGTGCGTGTAACGAATCATGGCTCGCCGTGCGCGCCTCGTCCAGTGCCATGTCATTTCGCCGGCCAGCGGTGAGGCTGTTGATGCCGATCCGGTACAACCACGTTGAAAACTGCCACCGTGGCTGGTAGCTCGGCAAATAGCGCCAGGCATTGATCATCGCTTCTTGCACAGCGTCCTCGGCGTCCTCTCGCTGGCCGCACCGCAATAGCAAAAAGCGCAGCAAGCGGTCACGGTAATGTGAGACCAGCTCCGCAAAGGCTTCAGCATCGCCATTCTGTGCGCTGACAATGAGTGTACGTTCACGACTCTTCACTGCCGTTCGCGCATCCTAGTTGATTAAGCCGATCAGCGTGTCTGCTGGCACATTGAGCTGCAGCGAGAGCCCCTCATCGTCGGTGCTAACGTCAAGGCTGTTCAGCAGCGGTGTAACCTGAGGGTCCTGTTCGCCCGATAGCGCGTACAGTCCGATAAGTCCGCGCACGACAGCAGCTAGTGAATCGGTCGTTTGTTGGTCATCGGCGGTGACTCGAAGCCGCAAGTCTGCATTGCCTTTGCGTTCCGAGAACACAAAGGCGAGCTGCCGCGCCTGACGGAACATGCCGGAATTCCAGCGTTCGCTCGCGTTCTCCCCCAGAGCCGCTGCGTCGAGCCCAGCTTGTAGCAGACTGCGTTCTGCACTCAAGCGGAGCAATGTGCCTTTCTCACCGCGCCGCTTCGCGTTGCCACGCGTCGCATCGATCATGTCGTCCAAACGCGTACTAAACACAATGGTATTGTCGCGGTCGAACGAGAAATAGAGCGTTTCCTGATCGATATCGAGCTCGGTGTTCTCCAGGTTGAGGTCGTCGACCCGGTAGTAGTCTATGCCGCCTTGTTTCTCAATCTGCAAGCTGCCGGAAGCCGTCATCGCAGCCAGCAGTTTGTCTTTGGACGCTTGGCGCAATTTGCCGGTCAGCAAAGCCGTGGCGTGGCCTTGACTGTTGCTGTAGGCGACCACGCTATCCAACTCCTTGTTTGGATCGAAGTCGGCGTCGTCGCGCAGGTCCTCAAAGACTTCTTGGTCAAGCCAGCTATACAGCTCGCGACCTACTGGCGACTTGCGCATGGCATCAAGATCGACATGCAGATACCACTGCGCATCGTCAGGTAACTGGTCTGTGGAGGCAGCGTCGGCAGACTGGCCAGCGGCGCCAATCATCAGCAGTGCGCAGGCGAAGAGCGTGTGTTTCATCAGGGAACTCCGTTGTGTAATCGCTAGTGACTTATAGTCATCGGCGCTATGAAAAGTTACACCTGGGTGACATTTATTCTTCAGTCATAAGTGGTGGGAGCTGCGATTCGACGGCTGCGACGCAGTGCTCTAGGTCAATGTCGTCGATCGATTGGGCGTTGGCAGTCCATTCGTCCAGCAGCTGGGCTTGAATCGCGCCGCGCTCGAACGCCGTCGCATACGGGATGTCCGCATGAAACATCACCATTGAATAGCGTGGGATGAAGTGCGCTGGACAGCGCTCCTCAAGCGCGAACGCGAGCGCCTTTTTCAGATGAAAGCGGGGGTCGCGAACGGTGTCGCGCATCTCCTCATAGTTCTCCAGCGCCATGCTGGCAATGGCATCAGCGTTTTTCCGTCGCTGATCCGTGAAGTCACTGAAAAGGGTAGCCCAGTCAACGGCGTTATCGATCAGGTTATCAAACACCACACAGTCCTCGAAGGCGGCATTCATACCTTGGCCGTGAAACGGCACGATAGCGTGCGCGGCATCGCCGATTAGTAAACATTGATCGCGCCAATGCCAACGGTTGCACCGGACCGTCCCCATGATGCCCAGCGGATGGTGCTCGAGTTGCTCGGCCAGATCCGGCACGAGCGGCGGCACGTCGGCAAAGGTCTCGGAAAAAAACGCCAGGGCTGCGTGGGTATCGTCCCACATTGAAAAAGATGGCTCGCTTGAGGCGGACTCCGGCATGAAAAGCGTCGCGGTAAAATCGCCGCCCGGATTCGGTAGTGCAATAAGCATGAAGTCGCCGCGCGGCCACACGTGTAAGCCTCCCGGGTCCATAGCATAGTTGCCGCTGGCGTCCGGCGGTATTGCAATTTCCTGGTAGCGATGGCCGAGCAGCGACTCATCCATCGTGAACTCGGGCAGAGACTGCAATGCTCGCCGAACAGGTGAGCCCGCGCCGTCGGACGCGATGAACCGCAGAACGCGACGCAGGTAAGGATTGCCGGGGTCACGCGTGTCCGTAATGCTCAATGCTCCCTTGTGCGGGTCAAAGCCATTGCACTGCTGGTGGAACTCGACCTTGGCACCTGCCTGCTCGGCCGCATCCAGCAGCAAGTGATTCAGCCCGGCGCGACTCACCGAGTAGTTGATCTCATGAGGCTTGTTGCCGTAAGGCTGAAAGCTCGTCGTGCCGTCGGCATGATGCAGGATGCGACCGGGCATCGGGCACTGTAACTCGCCTATCGCATCGGCCAGACCGGCATGTGAGAGACCGCGCAAGCCACGCGCCGCCATGGCGAGATTAATCGAGCGCCCGGCGGCGACGGCCGTTTTTCGTGGGTCGGCTTGTCGCTCCAGCAACGTGACGTGCATGTTTCTTCGCGCCAGCATCACTGCCAACAGGCTCCCGGTGAGGCCCGCGCCAATGATGGTGATGTGTTCGCCAGCCACATTCATGTTGGCGCCAGAGCCTTGGTCAAACGATCAACAAAGTGCCAGACGTCGGTGTAGCTGTTGTACATTGGCGCTGGCGCCACGCGAATCACGTTCGGCTCACGCCAATCGCAAACAACCCCGGCCGCCTCAAGGGCGTTAAACACCTCGCGTCCGGAGCGCGTTGGATGATTGATCTCCAGTGACAGTTGGCAACCTTGTCGTTGCGCCGCTGCGGGCGTCAGTATGTGCACATGATCAGGCAGATCTTGCATTAGCCGGGCTCTCAAGTAGCCAGTCAGTGCAATAGATTTTGCACGTAGCGCCTCAATACCGATATCGTCGAACAAGGAGAGTGCGCCGACGACGGGTGCCAGGCCGAGAATCGGTGGGTTGCTTTGTTGCCAGACGTCGACTCCGGGCGCAGGATCGAACTGGCGCGCCATCCTGAATCGCGTTGATTCTGCGTTTCCCCACCAACCGTGCAGCCTTGGCGTATCGCTACCATGATGGCGTCTATGCACGTAAGCGCCACCGACGGCGCCAGGCCCGCCGTTCAGATACTTGTAGGTGCAGAATACGGCGAAGTCTACTTGCCAGTCGTGCATGGACATTGGCACATTGCCAATGGCATGGGCAAGATCCAGTCCTAGTGGGATGTCATGATCGCGCGCAAGCGTACTGATCGCCTGCATGTCCAACACCTCACCCGACAAATACTGAACGCCGGGCAGCAGAATCAATGCGATGTCGTCGTGCGCGCGAAGCAGTGACTCAAGTTGCCCGATCTCCAGCCCGTCTACACTGGAATGCCATTGCACGATGCCATCGTCGGGGTCATAGCCGTGCAACTGCAACTGGGACTGGACTGCATACCGGTCAGACGGGAAGGCATCCGCCTCGATCAGGACCTTCCATTGCTTGGCCGTCGGGCGATAAAACCCGAGCAGCATCAGGTTGAGATTAATGGTGAGCGTGTTCATTGCCACCACTTCATCCTCGTGGCTGCCGATCAGCCTGGCGAGCGCCGGCGCAGCGCGCTTGTGATAGGAAAGCCAGGGCGCTTCGCCAGAGAAATGACCTTCGACCGCAAGCTTTGCCCAACTGCTAAGCGCCTGCCGCGTTGCGGCCGCCGCCGCCTGGCTCTGCAGTCCGAGTGAGTTGCCGCACAAATAGATTTTGCGGTCACCGTCTTGTGTGCGCGGCCACGAAAACTGCTCGCGCCAGCCGGCAAGCGGATCCGCGTGATCTTGTGCCTGCGCATAGCTCAACGTATCAGTCATATTCGGCGGCTTGCATTGCGTAGAGCACGGGGTTGCTAAGGACTGCGTCACCGCTGACGCGCGCCGCCTGCAACTGAAGTACGTAGCTGCCATCCGCGATGTCGTTTGGCACAAAGATCATTTCTGTCACCGTTCGATCGGTGCGCGTCTGGCTGTCGACGTGCCGAGCCTTTTCGGGCAGGTGCCAGAACAGTCTGTGCAGCTCAAGCGCGCCATTGTCGTCGAGTCTGTCGAGCGAGGGCGTGTCAATCAGAAAATGCGTTACCGGGAGCGCGTCAACAAGTTGCATTGCCGTCGTCGACAGATACGGGTAGTCGGTGCTGTCGATGTATTGGCGGACCTGCTTTTCTTTGGCGTTGGGCAACGTTCGTATGATCAGTGCGTCAAACGCGCCATGATATGAGCCAAGCGCAGCTTCCAGCTCGGCCGCGGGTATGATCCAATCATCAGGCTGCGATGCTCGCGGCAGGCTGTCATCATGACACTCGGCCGCCGGAACGGCGCGAACGCTGATCAACCTCGCGCGCAGCAAGTCATTAGGCCAAACATCGATCACGTCCCGTCTCTCATCAGTAATATGGCCAACGCATTCCGTATGCGTGCCATGGCAATGCGGGTTGATTGTATTGATTGATGCATTGCAGCCACCGCCCTGGCGGGTATCGCCGGTAAAATCCCCGGCCTTCATGGGCGTGGCAACGGCAGGTTCAACACCAAAATAGCTGGGCTGGGCGCCATCGAGGTCCAGCTTGCGGGCAAGGCTGCGGCCGTTCGAAAAATCGATCACAGGGGTCGGGCCCGTCATGTGTTCGTCGTCATCGTGGTCAATCATGCCGTGTCTCTGTCGGGCTTGACCGTGCCACACTGCGAGCAGGTTCTGTGCGCCGGGTTAGTATAGAACCTGTCGAATACCGGCGGCAGCTGCGCAACGATATCGCTAACGTGCAAATACTCCTCATAGAGCAGCGCGTCGCAGTTATCGCAATACCACATAAAGCCATCGAGTTCGTCCGCGTTGCGTTGGCGTTCGATGACAAGGCCGACGGTATTATCGAACCGTTGCGGGCTGTGCGGCGTGCCGCTTGGCAACAGCAGTATCTCGCCTTCACGGATCGTCACGTCGACGCGCTTGCCATCCTGAATCGTGCGCAGCAGCATGTCGCCTTGCAGCTGATAGAAAAACTCTTCTCCCTCATCATAATGGTAATCATCACGTGCGTTTGGCCCGCCGACCACCATGACGATGAACCCGCTGTCGACGAACACCTGCCGATTGCAAACCGGTGGTTTGAGGTATTCGCGATTTTCGTCAATCCACTGCTGGAAATTGAACGACATGAGCGTCGGCATCGGTGACTTCATTGCGACATCGTTGGGCATGATCGTGCTCCGCATTGCACAGCGTTGATTGTAGTCGTTTTGACGCTGGCTGGCAGTGCGCTGTCTAGCCTTCGTTAGCGCGTATAGGGCAATCGACGGCAACCGGTTCGCTTTTTCTCTTGTCGAGGCGGACCGCCGTCAGGCTGCGGCCCCAAACGCAACCAGTATCGATGCTTAGCACGCCGCGCCGGCGTACATAACCGAGAGCCGACCAATGACCAAATACAACTTCCGTGTTACCACGTTTGTGTTCGAACTCGAACCACGGCCGACGCGGTGATTTTCCGGTCGGCGGCGGGCCCTTGGCCTTTAGGTCTAATCCGCCGCGACGTGTCAGCATACGCATGCGCGTGAAGACATTGACGATATAGCGCAGCCTGTCGACACCGGTAAGGTCACGGTGCCAGAGCACAGGCTTGTTGCCGTAAATGTGGCGCAATAACATCTCCGGGCTGTCGCTTCGCAAGACGCTTTCGACCTCAGCAGCGCGCTTGTTCGCCTTGCGGATTGACCAGCTCGGAAGAATGCCCGCGTGCACCAGCGCCTTGTCGAGCGCGCTATCGTAATGCATTAATGGTCGGCTACGCAGCCAATGCAGTAGCTCCTGGGCGTCATCGGCCTGCAGGATGTAGTTGAGTGAGAACCGTTTTCGCAGTGCAGAGCTCGCCGGTCTCTCGGCGAGCGCGAGCAAATGCAGATCATGATTGCCGAGAACTGTGATCGCGCTGTCGCCTAGCGATCGAACAAAACGCAGCGTGGCTAACGAGTGCGGGCCGCGGTTAACGAGGTCGCCCGTCAGCCAAAGCGTGTCGTTGGCCGGGTCGAAACGGATTTTGTCGAGCAGCAGGCGAAAGGGTTCATAACAACCCTGCAAATCGCCTATTGCATAGACCGCCACGCAGCGCGCAACCGACTACTGCAGGATGCCGGGCACGGCCAGCGTGAACGGCGCGATGGGCGCATCAAACTCGACACCATCTTCGCGTTGCATCTGATAGGCGCCCTGCATCGTGCCTACTGGCGTTTCTATGATGGCGCCCGAGCTGTACTCGAAAGCGCTGCCAGGCGACAGTGTCGGTTGCTCGCCCACGACGCCATCACCGCGAACCTCCTGAACCTTACCGTTCGAGTCGGTAATCACCCAATGGCGCCGCTTGAGCTGCGCGACACTGTCCCCATTATTGGTGATACGAACCGTATAGCCGAACACGTAGCGGTCGGCTTCCGGCTCGCTCTGCTCAGTCAGGTAGTGTGTCTTGACGTTGACGCTAATGGTGCTTTGAGTTGTCATGCCTTCATTCAATCAAAGCATCAGGCCAATCGCAACGCTACCCCGCAGAACGAGGTGTCGTCAGTTGCCATCGCGGCGCGTCAGCGAATTGGCCAGTCGCGCAAACTGAGCCGCAGACAGCGTCTCCGCGCGAGCCTGTGGGTCTATCTGTTGGGCAACGAGTTCATCCGCGCTGAATGTCCCTTTTAGCGTATTGCGCAAAGTCTTGCGGCGCTGCGAGAACGCCTGTGTGACGACACTGGCAAATCTCTCAGGATCGTCGAGCTGCAATGGCTGCAATGCCGGATTCAGCCTGACAACGGCAGATTGCACCCGCGGCGGCGGATCGAATGCATCAGGCGCGACATCAAAAAGATGCGTGGCGGTTAGTCTCGCGCGCAGCATCACGCCCAGACGGCCATAGGCTTTGCTGCCCGGCTCAGCGACAATTCTATCGACCACCTCTTTTTGCAGCATGAAATGCATGTCCCTAACGACACTCGCATGTGCCGCGAGATGGAACAGCAGTGGCGTGGAAATGTTATACGGCAGGTTGCCAACCACGCGCAGATTGCTACCCAATTCCGTGTAGTCCACCTCCAGCGCGTCGGCCGAGATAATCTCAACCTGTTCGACCTGCGCATACAGTCGTCGAAGATGACTCACGAGATCGCGATCCAGCTCGATTAGCGTCAAGCGGCCAGCATAGCGTGCCAAAGACTGTGTTAGCGCGCCTCGGCCGGGCCCAATCTCAACAACATGCTCGTCTTTGCGAGGCTGGATTGCCGTCAGGATGTCATCGACGACGCGCGAGTCAGTCAGAAAGTGTTGTCCGAACCTTTTGCGCGGCCGGTGCAAGCGTTCAGCTCCCACTGCGCAACGTACTCGCCATGTTTATCGCGGCGATCAAACTACTATCGTCAGCCTGGCCCTTACCAGCGATATCCAGTGCGCTGCCGTGGTCCACGGAAGTACGCACAATCGGCAAGCCCAGTGTTACGTTGACGATATCGCCGAAACCCGAGTATTTGATCACAGGCAGACCTTGATCGTGGTACATCGCCAGGATGGCGTCGGCGTTCTTGCCGGCGTGGTTGAACAGCGTATCGGCCGGGAAGGGGCCCTGAATGTTTCGTCCTTGGGCGCGTTGTGCCTTGATCGCAGGCACAATGATGTCGCTATCCTCATGGCCCAGATGTCCGCCTTCACCAGCGTGCGGATTCAGCCCGCAAACCACAACATGCGGGCTCTTCAGGTCGAATTTCGTATGCAGGTCATGCCACAGGATATCCATAACCTCGGTCAACAGCGTCTGCGTGATGGCATCGGCAACCGCCCGCAAAGGCATGTGGGTGGTCGCCAGCGCGACGCGCATGCGATCGCTGGCGAGCAACATGACCGGCGTGGCATCTCCGCAACGTTCTGCGATGTATTCCGTGTGGCCGCTGAAAGAGAATCCCGCATCATTGATAACGCTCTTTTGCAGCGGCGCAGTCACCATTGCGTCGAAACGGCCCGACCGGCAGCCGTCAACGGCCACATCCAGACCTTGCAGCAATGTGGCTGCGTTCGCCGTCTGCGGCTCGGCAACACAGTCGGGTTGCGGAAAGGGCAGGTTGATGACCGGCAGGATGCCGGGACAGTGAGTGTCGGGTGTGCCCTGAGCCGCATCGGTCAAGGTTAGTGTGAGCCCCAGGTTTTCTGCTCTTCGCGCAAGCAGTTGGCGGTCCCCAATGGCGACCACCGCCGCTGGCAGCGCTTTGGTTGCGACCATCGCGCAAAGCTCGGGACCAATGCCCGCGGGTTCGCCGCAGGTGATCGCAATCGTCATGTCACTGCGCTAGATGCGCTTCTCGACAAACGCTTCGTCACGCAAACGACGCAGCCACAACTCGGTTTCCTCGCCAACACGCGCGTTGCGCAGGCTCATGCCACATTCACCGCGACGTACTTCTTCGGTGTTGTCGTAGATGCGGCGCCCAGTGACTTCCATGATGTGCCATCCAAACCGGCTGCGAAACACATCAGACATTTCGTTAATCTCAAGTTGGTCTACAACCTCGGTGAACTCCGGCACAAACGTGCCAGCCTGCGTCCAGCCAAGGTCACCCCCCAGGTTGCCTGAGCCGGGATCATCCGAGTTCAGCTTGGCCAGGTCAGAGAAGTCTTCACCGTTTAGAATGCGTGCGCGAATATCTTCAAGTTTCTGCTTGGCCGCCGCATCATCCAGAATTTCGTTCGGCTGAATCAGTATGTGGCGAACCTGCGTCTGCTCAACTTCACTGCGCCCGGTCACGCCACGGGTTTCGTTAAGACGGATGATGTGGAAGCCACTGGAGCTGCGAATCGGTTCAGCAACATCACCGTCCTGCATTTCTTTAACGGCATCAGCGAAGAGTGTCGGGATCTGCGTGCCGGGGCGCCAGCCGAGAGTGCCACCGTCCAGGCCAGTTTCGCTATCGGAGTTGGTCACTGCAATAGAGGCGAAATCGGCGCCTTCCTGCAGTTGCTCGTAGATGCGCTGAGCCTTGGCTTCCGCTTCCGAGAATTGCGCGGCCGTTGCTGTGCCCGGGACGCCGATGAGTATGTGCGAGAGATTGAACTCGGCATTAGCGCCAAAACTGTCGGCATTGCGAGCCAGGCATTGCTGCAGCTCGCGCTCAGTGACGTTGATGCGGCGGAACACTTCGATCTGTCGCAACTGGTCCATGATCATTTGCTCGCGCATGTCTTCGCGATAAACCGCATACGATAGCCCCTGATCCGCCATTACCTGTGGCAGCTGATCAAACGAGATCTGGTTGCGTTGTGCGACATCTGCCAGCGCGTTATTCAGTATCTCATCAGAAACGCGGATGCCCATACGGGCGGCGCGTTGCAGCTGCAGTCGATTGACAATCAGTCGTTCGAGAATCTGGTCATTCAACTCACTCATGGGCGGCATCGGTTGGCCGCTCTCTCGCAGGCGAGTCACGATCACGTCGATCTGCGCATCCAGCTCGCTTTTGAGGACCACGCCGTCATTAACGATAGCGACCACAGCATCAAGCTCGATACTGTCGTCGGGCTCCTGGGCGATTGCGGGTGTTGTTGTGAATAGAATGCCCAGCAAGGCAGCGCTGCATAGTTGTTTCATCGTATTAAAACCAGTCGTCTTACGTTGTTCCGTCACTCGGGCCGGTAGCCAAGGATACCGCGTTCCAGCAGTCTGTCCGCAGGATCTCCGACACTGGTCAGGCCCTTCAGTTCCAGCTGGATCGCAATGGCCGTGTCGGCCGTGCCATCGCGTCGGCTAATGTAGCGTCGTGACACGATACGGACCCCCCAGCAGCAGCTTTCGTACTCTAGACCGACGAATCGCTCCAGCGAGGTCTTCTCGCGGAATGAGTAATTATAGCGGCCGACCATGTTCCAACGCGAGGCAATCGGCCAGGACCAGGAGATATCGCCCTGATCAACCGAGTCGCGGCGAAAACGGTACGCCAGGTTGACGACCCTGCGGCCGCCGGGCAGGTACTGCAAACGGATCTCGGATTTACTGGTCTCGTTGCGCTGCGAATTCCACTGCTGAGCGAAGTCGACGTTCCAATTGCCCCACACGTTCATGCGCAGCTCGGCAATGTAATCAGAGGAGTTGCCCTCGAAACTCTCGCTGCCCGGCAACGTGACGGCTTGCTCTGACAGATAACGGCTTTGACCGATCGTGGCGGCCAGAATTGTCTTGCCGCTGTCGGTCTCCAGTAGCCGGCTGGTTATGCCTACGGTGATTTGGTCGGTATCCCCAATACGGTCCAGCCCGATGAACCGATTGGCGCGGTAAAGCTGCTCGAGGCTGCTGATCGGCTGAATCGTATCGAAGACCGGAATTGCCGACTGATCACGGAATGGAACATGGACGTAGTAGACGTGCGGCTCAAGTGTTTGTCGGATCTGGCCACCAGACAACATGCGTTCGAATCGGACGCCAGCGTCGAGTGTCGCCGTCGGCAGGCTGCGCGTAATGCTGTCATCCGCGCCCGCTTCGATATTGTCCAGCTGGTATTGGGTGTATTGCCAGTTGACTTGCGGGCGCACGTAAAATCCGCTGTGCTCGAAAGACCAGGCAAATCCCGGGGCTATGTGATAGCGCTGGCCTGTCGTTCCCACGTCACGATCAAACGCAGTCAGGTCGCTGTCGATCTGAAACTCGAACCCATAGGGTAGGCCATCCCAACGCCCGCGCAGGCGCATGCCAGGGAGCAGTTGATAGGGGACGTCGGCAGCACCAATCAAGCTGTCAATGGTCTGGTAATGCGTCACTCTTGCGTCTGCCTGGACGCTTGGACCGCGATAGGCCAACCCAATGCTACGGTTCAAGTGGGTCGCGCTTGCGCTGCTCAGGCTGCCGCCAAGATCCTCGAGGTACTCGTTGTCAGACACATCGGTGACATCGGCGAAAGCGCGCCACCGGTCGGCGAAGTCGCTGGTATTGTCCCAACGGAACAGCGTCCGATCGATGTTCAGAATGTCGTCACTCGGCAAGTGCGCAACCTGCAGATTGCCACGGCTGGTCGGGGTCAAATAGCGCACCGTCGTATCCAGCTGGACGCCGCGCCGTGACAAAATTCGCGGTGTTAACGTCGCATCGTAGGCGGGCGCGATATTCCAGTACCACGGTGTGCTGATGTCTACGCCATTGCGTGCAGACTGACCGACATTAGGCAGAAGAAAGCCTGTCTTGCGCTGCGGGGAAATCGGGAAAGAAAGATATGGTGTGTAAAGAATCGGTACACCCTTAAATCGAAGTGACAGGCCACTCGCCTCGCCGACGCCGTCTTTGGTGTCCAGCCGGATTTTCTTTGCACTGACCAACCAATCGTCGTCACCTGGTGGGCAAGAAGTGTATTCGACATCCTCCAGGCGAATCGTACCCTGGCGATTGATGCGCAGCAGGCCAGCAGCGCCACGCGACGCGCCATTGCCGAGCCTAAACACAGCATCGCGAAACTCAACATTGCCGTACAGATAGCTCAAAAGTGCTTCCTGGCTGGAGATATCTGCACCGGCGCCTTGGTATGTTATGTCGCCAAAAAGCGATAACGAGCCGCTATCTTTGCTGTAACGGCCCTCATTTGCTTCGATCTTGAAGTCGCCGCGGGACGCACTGACGCCCTCCGACAGTACCACGTCACCACCGAGAGTCAGGGTTCCCGCGCCACTCTCCAGGCTGATTTCTCCGTCCGGTAGCGTCTGGTTGTCATCGCTGGGCGATTCAAATTGGGTATTCGTGCACAACGCTGTGGGCGCTTCGTCGGCTAGAGACGGTGCACTCAACGCGAATACGCAGCCGATGAGTAGCAGGCGAGGCAAGCCATGTTGTTGAGGAAATGCGCGGATGTCAGTAACCAGCGGGCTAAGAAAGGCAGAGCGTCAATTGTAAAGCAAGTCGCACTGTGAGACTGCTATTGCGCAGCTTGTGGTTCAGGTTAGGTAAGACGCGCGGTACCATCAAACCAGTTTGATGATGACTGACCCCTGGAGTTCCATGTCTGCAACGACACGAGCAGTTGATCCGCGACTCGACGAGGGCGTGGCCTGGTTGCACCGGATCGGCCTGGATGTCGATGCGATTGATGTGGCGTCCGCGGATGCCAGTTTTCGCCGCTACTTTCGCGTTACGCTGAAGTCAGCTTGGGCCGATGGCGCCTTGCCGGTCGATGCGGGCAGCACGCTGATCCTGATGGATGCACCACCCGAACAGGAAGACAGTGAGCCTTTCGTGGCGGTTGCCGATCAGTTGGCCGCCATGCAGTTGCCAGCGCCACGTATACTCGCGGCCGATCTCTCACTCGGGTATTTGCTACTCACGGACCTTGGCAACACCAGTCTGCTGTCGGTACTCGAGCGGGAGCCGGCATTGGCAAGCGTATTGTATGAACAGGCCGGATCACTCTTGCACCGATTGCAGATGGACGGCGCCGTGTACTCGGAACAGTTGCCAGCGTATGACGAGGCGTTGCTGCTGCGCGAGTTGGCATTATTCAAGGACTGGTTGTGCCTGCATCATCTCGGTCTCGACTGGAGCGATAAAGACGAGCAGGCGTGGCGCCAACTATGTCGGCGACTGGTTAACAATGCGCTGAGCCAGCCGCAGGTTTTCGTGCACAGAGACTATCATTCACGCAATCTGATGATTGACGATAAGTTCTCGATTTCGTTGATTGATTTTCAAGACGCCGTGCGCGGGCCATTGACTTATGACATCGCGTCACTGCTACGTGACTGCTATTGTCGATGGCCGGCGGCTGACGTGCGCGCCTGGGCGGTCGACTGGCTCTCGGCCAGCCCGTTCGCCGCGCGCTACAGCGAAACGCAGGGCTTACGCTGGTTCTTCCTCATGAGTGTGCAACGCCACTTGAAGGCGGCGGGTATCTTCGCTCGCCTCGGGCATCGGGATGGGAAGTGGCAATACCTGCAAGACGTGCCACGCACGCTTGGCTACATACTTGAGCTTGACACAGAGTTTCCAGAGCTCGCCTGGCTTACCGGCCTCGTGCGCAACCGTTGTCTGCCGGGCCTCAGTTCATGAGTCAGGCGCTCATTCTTGCTGCCGGTCGTGGCGAGCGTCTGCGTCCAGCTACCGATCAGACGCCCAAGCCACTGTTGAATGACGGCGACCAGCCATTGATCGACCGTCATTTGCATGCGCTTGCAGCCGCAGGCGTTCGACGGGTTGTGGTCAACCTGGGCTGGCTAGGTGAACAAGTCATGGCTCATGTCGGAGATGGGAGCCGCTTTGGAGTTACTGCGCTCATGAGCCCGGAGGGCTATCCGACACTTGATACAGGTGGTGCGATTCGGCGTGCACTTAGTATTTTGGACGATGCGCCGTTCTGGGTTGTCAATGCCGACATCCACTGCGGTTTCGATTTTTCACAAGGTCCGGCAGCGATGCTTGGTCAACAGGACGCCGCGATCGGTTTGGTTGACAATCCACCTTACAGAGATGACGGAGACTTCTCGTTGACGGAGGGATTGTGCGCCAACCAAGGCCCAGATCGGCGGACTTTTAGTGGCATCGCTTGCTACCGGCCTGAGTTCTTCACGGGTTTGCCGGATGGCAGATTCTCAATCGTGCCGCTGCTGAGACAGGCTGCAGACGAGCAACGTCTCGCCGGTTTCGACATTGC
>JBCCCC010000052.1:0-20436 GCA_039033695.1 Pseudomonadota bacterium
CCAGGTACGCAATAATCTCGTCTGCTGTCATGCTGCGATCGTCTCGTGGTGGTGTTCGATGCATTCAGTACTCGGCACAATGTAGCATCCCAAAATGAACGCTGAAAGCCATTGCCCTGCGACAGCAGCGCGCAGGTCGACCACGCTAGCGAGTCTCTGGATATCGGCACCACGCAGCCTGCAAGATATTTAACCAGCAAGGTCCAAGGTCAACAGTAATCGACGTTCTCCGGCTTGCACGGCCGGTGAGCGATGAACGAGACCCGCATGTTCATTGCCCTCCCACGCTGCGCCCTTGAGCAACGCGACGTCTCCGCACGCTAGACTGCGAATACTGTTTGGGTAACGGTACAACCCAGACTCGGCATCGTCGCAGCCATTGCTGCCCGAACCGAGCTTTGCATGATTGACTAACTCATGCGGCAACCATTGCGTGGCCGCACCCCAGTACGTGGTCACCAAGCGACACGGGATTCGATCAACATGAAACTTGGGACACATCGCACTATCCAAGGTTGCCAGCCTCAGTCCAGCGCGCTTGAGATCGAAGAGCAAACAGAACATCTCCACAAGCTCGGCGATGTCATCCACGAGTGGTGCATGGGTGTCGGTAGCCAACGCATCGCTGACGCACTCCGGCGCCATTTGCGGCGATACCGTCATTGAAATCTTGATATCGCGCTTACAGATGTCATCCGCATGTAGTGACTCGGTGATGGCTGCGGGAACGCGCCGCTTCCAAATCGCGATGTTCGTCTGCTCTTCGTAGATAGCGGCAAGGGTCGTCGGCTCAGCGCCGATCGCCGGCGTTCGAATCTGCTCAGTAGTGCTCGCCGATAGATCATGATGTATTGAGGACAACGTCGACGCAGCCATTATTGCCCCTGCTCCCATGACGGGAATGGGTCTTCGAGCGTCAGCCAATAGGCCTTACCGCGCAGTACCTCTTCCTCACTCAGCAGGCAATCATCCAGCGCTTGGCGCATGCCGGATTCGTCCAATCCTTGGCCAATGAACACCAGTTCTTGCCGCATATCCCCAAAGGGCTCCTCCCATTGCTTCGCGATGCTGGCAAGATACTCCTCGTCGTCTGGCCAACTCGCCCTGGGTACGGCTTTCCAGAACATCCCGGCATAGCCGTGCCTGGCAATACCACCCGCCTGGCTCCATTGGCCTGCATATTCCGGTCTCGTCGCCAACCAGAAGTAACCTTTTGAACGTATGAGCTTGCCGTAGATTTCCGTTTTGTGAAGAAACTGGTGGAACTTGTGCGGCGCAAACGGCCGTCTGGCAACGTAGCTAAAGCTGCCAATTCCGTACTCCTCGGTTTCCGGGACATGCTCACCGCGCATCTCCTTGAGCCAACCTGGCGCCTGCTGCGCGCGCTCAAAGTCAAAAAGTCGCGTATTGAGGATCGCATCAATATCAACCTGGCCCAGCGCAGCCGGAATAATGCGAGCATGTGTATTGAGCGCGCGCAGAATCGCGGTCAGTCGTTCGATATCAGCCGACTCGACCAGGTCTGTCTTGCTGATCAGAAGGACATCGGCGAACTCAACTTGATCAACCAACAGATCACTGACGCTGCGCTCGTCTTCCTCTCCGAGGGACTCGCCAGCCTCTTGTAACGACTTCGCAGCGTCGTAGTCCTTCAGGAAATTGACCGCGTCAACGACCGTCACCATTGTGTCGAGCTCAGCGACGCTCGACAACGACACGCCGTTTTCGTCCGCAAACGTAAAAGTCTCCGCGACGGGTAGTGGTTCGGAGATTCCGGTCGACTCGATGAGCAGGTAATCGAACCTGCCATCGTCCGCAAGTTTGGTCACCTCTTCCAGAAGATCCTCACGCAACGTGCAGCAGATGCAGCCATTGCTCATTTCCACCAGCTTTTCTTCGCTGCGATTCAGCGACACCTCGTCCTTGACGATTGATGCGTCGATATTGATCTCGCTCATATCGTTGACGATGACGGCAACCCGTTTGCCCTCTCGGTTATTGAGGACGTGACTTAGCACGGTCGTCTTTCCGGCGCCGAGGAAACCCGACAAAACGGTGACTGGGAGCTTTTGCGAATGAGCTTGTTGCATACGATCATTGACCCGACAGGGAAACCGAAGTGTTATATTATAACATTATGCACGACGAGCCAATGGACGCGGCAGTTGCCGCCAGCCTCAACTGTTCGACCCACCCAGCAACACTTCAGCTTGCACTGTAAGATTCACTGATGAACCCAAACCGTCGCCCGACCGGGCTTCTTCTCGTGATCCTGGCACTCGGCCTGGTGGCACTCGCTGCCATGCCGCCAGCAGCTGCGCACCCTGAAGATGAGTTCTGCACACCGGGTGAAGACGGCCTGGATCCAGCCCTTTGCCTTGCGCTGTCAGAACTCGACAATGCGAAGCGTGTCGCCAGCGGCGCCATCCTCAATGCGGCGGGAGAGCCGCGCGGGTTTTGGTCAACCTTCGGTCTGTATGTATCGATTGGCATAGGACATATCCTGCCCGCCGGGCTTGATCACATCCTGTTCGTACTTGCGTTGTTTCTGTCGTCAACACGCCTCAAGGCCCTGGTGATTCAGATCAGTGCTTTCACGGTTGCCCACACAGCAACACTCGGTTTGACCGCGGCCGGGCTGATTTCGCCGCCCTCTTCCATTGTCGAAGCACTGATCGCGGCGAGCATTGCCTTCGTCGCGATCGAGAACCTGATCGTGAAAGATATGCCGCGCTGGCGACCGCTGATTGTGGTTGCCTTTGGCCTGGTCCATGGCATGGGTTTCGCGGGTTTCTTTGGCGAGCTCGGCCTGCCCGATGAGCAGTTCTGGAGTGGCTTGATCGGCTTCAACGTGGGCGTTGAAATCGGCCAGCTGAGCATCGTAGTTGTTGCGTTCGTGCTCGGCTACGGGTTGCGGCGCCGACTAACGCGATTGGTCAAAGACCACTGGTACCGCCGAGGGCTTGTCGTGCCGGCGTCGTTGCTGATCGGCGCGACGGGTCTTGTCTGGTCAGTAGAACGAACACTAGCGGCGCTCAATTGAGCGCCGCTAGCGGTTGGTTCAGTCGCTGCTGGTAGGCTCGTCGGTGGCAAAACCCCGGCCACGCAGCAATGGCTCAATACTAGGGTCAGCGCCACGGAAGTTTCGGTACAGCTCGTCTGCCTCTTTCAGGCCACCGGCTTGATAGATCCACTTCTTAAGCCGAGCCGCAATCTCAGGATCAAAGATATCGCCCGCTTCAAGAAACGCATTGAAGCCGTCCGCATCCAGGATCTCCGACCACAGGTAAGCGTAGTAGCGTGACGAATAGCCGCCAGCGAAGATGTGGCTGAAATACTGCGATCGATAGCGCGGCTCGATCTCGTCAATCAACCCATACTCAGCCAAGACGGCCTGCTCGAAAGCCCGCGCATCGGTAACTTCGGCAGCCTCGTCGGCGCTCAACATATGCCAACGCAGGTCCAGCAAAGATGCCGCGACATATTCGGTCGTCGCAAAGCCTTGGTTGTGATTAGCCGCCGCCAGCAGGCGTTCAACCAGCGCATCCGGAATGACCTCGCCGGTCTCATAATGCTTGGCATATTCTTCGAGCATCTGTGGTTGCGATGTCCAGTGTTCCAGAATCTGTGCAGGAAACTCCGTGTAATCGCGCGGACCATCGACACCTGAGAATGTCGGGTAATCGATCTGCGTCATGATACCGTGCAATCCGTGCCCAAACTCATGGAAGAATGTCTCTACCTCGGAAAATCGCATCAGTGTGGGCTCGCCGGCTGGCGGCGCGGTGAGATTCATGTTGTTCGTTACAACAGGTCTGACCTCCTCGCCGTTGATATTTGACGCTACCCGATAACTATTCATCCAGGCACCGCCACGCTTTGAGTCGCGCGCGTACATGTCGAACATGAAGATGCCCAGGTGCGAACCATCATCATCGCGGACGTTGTAAGCCGTAACGACATCGTTCCAGGTCGGCACGTCCGCGGCCTCGAACGTGAGCCCGAACAGGCGGTTGGCCATGCTAAACGCACCGTCGCTGACGGCCTGTAAATCGAAGTAAGGCTTCAATGCATTTTCGTCAAGGTCATAACGCGCTTTGCGCACTCTTTCCGAGTAGTGCCACCAGTCATGGCCAGCAAACTCGAACGCGTCGCCGATCATCTCGCGCATATCCTCGCGCTCCGCTTTGGCCTGTGCCAAACCGGCCCGCCACACGCGCAGCAAGAAATCCTCCACGGTGTCCGGGGTCTTCGCCATACTCGTCGCGAGCTCGTAGTGCGCATGCGAGTCATAGCCCATCAACTCAGCCCGTTGCGCACGCAATTGAGCGGACCGCACAGCTATCGGGCCGTTGTCCCGCTCGCCCGTCGTGGCGCGCAATCGATAACCGTCGAACATGCGTGCGCGCAGTGCTCGATTCTCTGACTGTGTCATGAACGTCTCATAGATGGATCGATCCAAACCCAGTACCCACGCCTGCTTGTCTTCGTCCCACAGGTTTGCCTTGAACGTGTCGGACAAGCCCGCAGTATCTGCCTCGTCGGTGATCTCGATCGTGAAGCCCTTCGTCTCGGCCAGCAAGTTCTGTGCGAACTTGGTCGACAATTCAGAGAGCTCCGCATTGATCTCGGTAACCTCTGCCTTGATGTCTTCCGGTAACGCAGCACCCTGACGAACAAACCCACGGTGCGTCAGCTCGAGGAGGCGCATTTGTTGCTCATCAAGCCCGAGACTCTCGCGCTGCTCGTATACAGACTGCACGCGCTGCCACAGCACGTTATTCAGTGTGATGGCGTCAGTCTCGCGCGAGTACATCGGCCAAATCTGAGTTTGCAGCTCACGCAGGTTGTCATTCAGTTCCGTGCCGGTCAGCGCCGAAAATGTCAGCAGCACCCGAGTCAATGTCTCGCCAGAAAGCTCCATCGCAAGAATGGTATTCTCGAACGTCGCTGGTTCCGGATTATCGACGATGGCGGCGATTTCCTTGCGTAATTCCAGCACGCCGTATTTGAACGCCGGCATGTAGTGTTCATCTGCCAGCCGGTCGAACGGCTGCACGCCGAACGGCGTATCCCACGCCTCCAAAAACGGGTTGCCGGCAAGCTCCTCATCAGTCACGGTGAGTTCGTCGCCATCTCCTGCCTGGGCCTCCGACGCGCCTGCGCTGGTGTCTGCGCTCGCGGCCGTCGATTGCTCGGCGTCTTTGCTACCGCAACCCACGAGGCTGAGCGCAAGCAGCAGCATGAGCGCTGTGTGTAGTGTCGTATTTCGCATGGAAACTCCCAATATTGGTTGATCGAGCCGACTGCCTACGCAATCGCGTCATGTTAGGTGCCCGTAACCCTATGGGATTCGCCATGGGTCAGCAACTGAAAAAAACGTCTTGTACCTGAACTTGAACCGGCTTCGGAACACCCGAGCAACTGTCGAGGACAACCAGTCCAAAACACCAACACCCCGCTGCTTTGCCAGTGCCGTCCGTGACAACGGCGAATAGGCACGCTCATAGCGGGCTTGCGCTGTCACATTGAACGTCGGCAACCCCCCAAAATCTAGGAGCAAGCTGGGTGCTCTTTGAGTATTCTAACAAATAGCGTTACGTTATATTATAACATCGTGGTAGAATACATCCTGTTTATGGCCATGTCGCCAGATACGCGTGCGCTTTGCCGTTCCTTCATCACCCGATTCGGGACTGCATGACGGGTTGGGGCAAGGCGGCAAACAACCGGAAATTGGGCGAACGGCGCCGAGGATCTTTGCGCTGTCTTGGCTCGTCGGAGCAATAGATCTTGAACACCGCCAATGGACAACTCGCGATCGCTGCGCTGAAGACCGGCCGTATCGATCTCTATGCCGCCACGATCTCGACGCTATGTCTGATTCATTGCCTGGCATTACCTTTGCTTGCAGCGGTGTTGCCGCTGGCTGGGCAAATATCCGATAACGAGTTATTGCACAAAGGACTGGTGTTGCTTGCCGCACCAGCGACACTTTGGGTCGTGAGACACGCTTGGCGAACACCCGGAATGCGAGGCTTCGTCGCCATCGCGACGACTGGGCTCGGTCTGCTGGTGCTGGCAGCGTTCGCCGCACCTTTGGAGGCGTTCGAACTGCCTCTCACTGTACTGGGGTCTGTGTTGCTGGCATCAGCGCATGTGTGGCGCTGGTCAACAACGCGGCACAAGCGCGAACCAGAAAACGACAGACCCAATGCAACTATCGATAACTAATCGTCACATTCAAACCTATGAGCTCGCCATTCGCTCTCGACATTGAAAAACTGAGATTTGGCTACGGCCGACAGGACATCGTAAACCTCAGCAAGTTGCAGCTGCAGCGCGATCGAAGCCTGGCAGTCATTGGTCCCTCGGGTTGCGGCAAGACAACATTTCTTCATCTGCTCGCAGGCTTGATTCGGCCCACAGCTGGCACAGTCAAGGTTCTCGATCAAGACTTGTCTGCGCTGAGCGATGGTCAGCTGGATCGTTTTCGCGGGCAACGAATCGGACTGGTTTTTCAGCGTTTCCATCTGTTGCCGGCACTCACGGTGATGGAGAACGTCTTGCTCGCGCAACGACTGGCGCGAGTGACCAAAGACTCAGCCCGGATTGATATGTTGTTTGAACGACTAGGCATCACCGAACTGGCACGTCACAAGCCGTACATGCTGAGCCAAGGACAGGCGCAACGCGTGGCGATTGCCAGAGCACTCGTGCACGGACCCGAGTTGGTCATGGCAGACGAACCGACCTCGGCGCTCGATGACCGACGTGCGACACAAGCATTAGACCTGCTCCATGATTCTGCTAAGGCCATTGGTGCCAGCTTGCTTGTCGTCACGCATGATCAACGTGTTCGCGGGCGCCTCGACCAGGAATTCGATATGGGGACCCCACAGTGACCTGGCTGCGATTGTCCCTGGCGAACCTGACGTTGTCGCCGGTCACCTCTGCGGTCAATGTGATCTTGATGGCACTCGGGACCGCCAGCATCGTCTTGGTATTGCTCGCCGCAACCCAGCTATCCGAGACACTGACGCGCGACGCACGAGGCATCGATCTTGTGTTGGGCGCCCAGGGTAGCCCAGTGCAATTGGTACTTTCATCGGTCTACCATGCAGATATCCCTCCGGGCAACATACCGTTGGCCGAGGCTGAGCGTTGGGCGGAGGACGCGCGCGTCAGAGTGGCGATACCGTTGTCGTTAGGCGATAGCTTCTTCGGCTTTCGAATTGTTGGCACAACGCCCTCCTACGCTGAAATCTACGCAGCTGAGCTATCCGAGGGCACGTTCTGGCAGCAACCCATGCAGGCAGTCATCGGGTCGGCGGTTGCGACGACGACAAATCTACGCAGCGGTGCTCAATTTGCTGGCGTACACGGCCTCGGCGATAGTGGTCACAGTCACGAGGCGACCCCCTATACAGTTACCGGCGTGCTGCAGCCTACCGGTACCGTGCTTGATCGTCTGATCCTCACGTCGCTGGACAGCGTATGGGACTTACATAGCCATGATGATCAGACGCCACGTGATGAAGGGCTGCGATCCGCGGTATCCGCGGAAGCAGAGCGCGAGCCGGGCGATGCACCGACGGACCAGCGCGGCGACAACACGCAGGATCATGAGCACGACCACGATCATGCGGATGATCAGGACCATTCGTATGATCACGCGCACGAGCACAGCGATGATGGGGCTAACGATGATCATGACCACGAGCATCATCAAGGTGACGACGATGCAGCACCTGGCCATCACAATGGTGATGGCAACAAAGATGACCAAGAGCAAGGCGATGAGCACGCTCATGATCATGCCGACCATGACCATGCCAAACGTGAGATCACCGCAATGCTCATCCGCTATCAGTCACCCCTCGCGGCGATGACACTACCGCGCGACGTCAATGCCGACGGTACGCTTCAAGCGGCAGCGCCGGCAATGGAGATCTCGCGCATTCTCAGGCTGGTTGGGGTTGGCGTCGATGGCTTGCGCGCTTTCTCCGCCATCTTGATTTTGACAGCCGCGCTGTCGGTATTCGCGGCGCTATATAGCTCGCTGCGAGCGCGCCGCAGCGATCTCGCAATGCTGCGCTGCCTCGGCGCAACACGTTGGGAGTTATTGATCTGCTTGTTGCTTGAGGGGTTATTGCTGTCGGCAATGGGCATTGCCCTTGGTTTTGCGGTTGGGCATGGTGCCATCGAGATGCTGGGCAACTGGCTTGAGGCGACTCGCGGTGTCTCGCTTACCGGTTGGACTTGGATCGCGGCTGAGACGTATCTTCTCTTTGGGTTGCTGTGCGTGAGTATCATTGCCGCGGCGATCCCTGCCTATCAAGCTTACCGGACAGACGTTGCCAGGACACTGGCTGAGGATCGCTAGAAATGACCGTCACCAAGAGCCTCCTGCTCACAGCCTTCGGAATGGCGCTGGTAATCGCCGTGTTGTTAATCGGGCGTTCCGCAGCCGACGGTGACGGCGCGGGCGATTCCGCGCAGGGACTCACGACAGAAGAGCTTGCGGTCGAGGCGCCCGGCCTGCCCTCGGACTCGGGTCTTGACCTCTCATTGCTGCCCGAAGCGCCAGCGTTCGAGCAACCGCAACCACCGGTCAGCATCGATGAGGCGTCGAGTGTCCAAATCGAAGTTTTGGCAGAGGTTGGCTATTTCGACGAGCAAGGCCGCTATGTGGTCGACTTGTTGCAGCAGGATTTCGCGTACCTTGCGGTTCGCGTGCAAACTGAGACAGGCCAGCCCATCCTCGGCGCCACGCCCTTGTTTGAGGTAAAGGGTAGCAGCCTGTTACTGGAACCGATCGAAATCTCGCCACGCAGCTCGACAGATGAATATGGCGTTGTCGAGTTCGCGGTGGTGGGTGGCGATATGGGTCTGGATGAGGTTTCCATTCGGATTGACGACGTCGAAACCCAAATGCTGGTGAACGTGATCAGTCTCGAAGCCGCGGGTTTTCCTGAGCCGCTCGTCGTTGAAGGGGGTATACCCTGGCAAGACCTGATGTCGGCAAGGATTCGCTACGAAGAGGCCAGGTTGGTGGTTGACTTTCCGGAGGCGATTTCTTCGCGCGCCGGTGAGACCGTCAAGTTGTCGGGATTCATGATGCCGCTCGAGCCGGAGATGAAGCAAAGCCGGTTCTTGCTCACCTCCAACCCACCCAGCTGTTTCTTCCACGTACCAGGTGGACCTGCCGGCGCCGTCGAAGTCTTTGCGGCCGACGGTATCGAGGTCTCGTGGAACCCGATTGTGATTGAAGGCCGATTTGAACCACAATCATCCAGTGACATTGGCGTCGTCTATCGACTGCGCGAGGCGCGTATCGTCGAGCAGTAGACGTTCCGATGCGTAACCGCTGGAGCGCATTGCACCGCGCGAGTTAGTCCAATTCGACCTGCGTAGAGACCCACAACCAAGGTGGCTGGACCTGGTCGATCGCCGGCGTCACGATTACCGAGCGGTCGGGCACCAATGCCAGCAATAGTGTGTGTGCTCCCAGCACGTATGGGTCGCTACCTGCGTGCTCCTCCGAGAAATAGACATCGGTTGCGACACTGGGGTTGGTCTTAAAAGCCGCGTCGCGCATTGCCAACCGGGCGGGCGCAATAGCAGGCCGGTCAATATCGGAAAGCACCACAAGGCCCAACGCGTTGCCGCGGTCTTCCGGCACCAGGATCATGAGGTATTTTGCACGCGCTGTTGCCGGTGCGGGAAACTGGTAGCGGCGATACTGAGCGGTGTGACGAGTCTCACTGCCGACGTATTTGCCGGCAATGAACGCGCTTCTGTCGTGGCCCGCCAGAAAAGCAGAAAACTCGCGTTGTCTGTCATCGTAATGCGTGGCTCGCTGCCCGGCTTCGAAGTGAACCCATTGCTGTCGCACAAGCGCGGTACCGAGCACCATGACCACGATGCCCACGACCGTGGCCGGCAACCGCCGACGGCGATAGCCAAGGAATAGCGCGATCGCCATTATCGGCCATGTCCACATGCTGATGACAATGACAAAATAGAAGTATTGTTCAGCCCATGTCATCGGCATACCAGGAAACCTCGCGAATCAGTCATAGCCGCTAGTGTATCGCTTACGATTTGCCGAGTAGCAGTCGATGGCAACGCACACACGATTGCGCACTGGCGATCAGTTACTTGCAGCCTATCACCACGATACTGTGGAAAACCGAGCCACAAGTCGCAAAGCCCGCAACACCAATCCGATCATCGGCGCGCGGGCGTCGCTCAAGCATCATGCGAACTGTCCGGCAGTTCCTGCACAGCTATGCCCAGGCTAAGCAGCTCAAGCAAGTCGGGCGATCCCGGCAATCGGTCGATTCAAACCACCGCTGTCCGGTTCAAGCGCACATGCCAATCCAAACACGCTCTGTATTCCAGCGGCGCAACTGAACTGCACGGCAGGCTAGCTGGCGTGATTTCGGCTACTACCTATTTCGATGCGCAATGGGTAGCTCGACACTGTTGAGCGTGGTGCGACTGGCGTTGCGCCCATATGTTGCTAAAACACGGTTCAAGTGAGCTATCCATGAATACCAATTACAAATCAAGACGACTCTCGCTCATGTTCGGCATTGCTGCGATGCTTGCCGCAAGCATGGCGTCCGCTCAGAACACAGACGACTATTCTCCGCGTGACGTATCGACTGATCGAGACGTGTACATGGCTCAAGAAACTGTCGACATCGACAGCGCGATTAATGGTGATCTGGTCGCTGCCGGGCAACGAATTACACTTGGTGCGACGGTCAGTGGCGACGTGATCGCTGCAGGTCAGAGCATCGAGATCAATTCTCGCGTGAACGACGACGTGCGCGCTGCGGCTCAGCACGTTAGGGTCCTTGCACCTGTCGAAGGCCATCTTGTGGCAGCGGGTCAAACTGTAACAGTCAGCAACGATGTGAACGGCTGGGCCTGGCTCGCGGGTTATGCAGTTGACGTTGACGGCGATATTGCTGGCGACCTTAGCGTTCGTGCAAGCCGCGTATCGCTGAATTCGAGGGTTGACGGCAACGTAGAACTGAGCGGTGATGAGCTACAGATCGGACCGCAAGCCGACGTACGCGGTGACCTGATCTGGCGCAGCAACGAAGCCCCTGACATCAGCCCAGAGGCAAGGATCGCGGGCGAGATCATCGAGGAACCGCTTCAGGGCCTGGGCGAGGAAGTCCGGTCGGGGCGAGCATTGGCCTTTACACTCAGCGTGATCGTTGCTGTAGCAACGCTCTTCCTGCTGTTTACGCGACCGATGCGCGCCAGCGCAGATCGGATTGCCGCCCGGCCGGGGATGTCGTTGTCGCTTGGCTTCGCCGTGATGGTAGCGCTGCCAGTGCTGGCGCTGGTTTTGTTGTTCAGTCCGCTGAGCGCCTGGGTGGGCCTAGGCCTGGTGTGCATCTATATCGTCATACTGCTTGTCGGCATGCTCACAGGCCTGTTCGCAGTTGGTGATTTGCTATTGCGACGAATCCACCCCGAGCCGCGGGCCTGGCAGGCACTAACGACCATTGTCGTCACGGTGGTCGCAATCGGCCTGCTGAGCTTCGTGCCGTATCTCGGTGCGTTGACGATATTCGTCATTTGGTTGTTGGGCGTCGGCGGACTTTGCGCACGTGGCTGGTCCGCATTGCGTCACCGACGACTGACGCAGGAATCAACGACGCCAGTGGTTGCCAACTAAGCGTCAATCGTCGCCACATAGACTTGGTTGTGGCATGTCGTTATGCGCTGGCGAGCCGCGCGTTCGAAGCTCGCCAGTGGCTTATCTGTCGCCTCGCGCCCAGTCTCGAACACGGCGCTCCATCACCGAGCTGCCGTTTGCGGTATGCTGCCTGACCGTCTTCATAATCGTTGGAACGCCGCCATGAAAACCACGATACTCGCCATCATCGCTAGTATGGCAATCACCACAGCGCACGGCCAGGGTTCTGTGGCCTCGACCGCCTCGCAGGACGCATTCTTTGATGCGCTTGGCGCACTGTGCGGTAAAGCCTTTGAGGGGCAGGTTAGCGTCGACAATGCGAACGACGACAGCTTCGCGGGTAAGACCCTCATCATGCATGTTAGGCGCTGCAACACCGTGCAGATACAGATCCCGTTTCACGTAGGAGACGATGCGTCACGTACATGGTTAATCTCCAAGACGGGGTCCGGTTTGTCGCTGAAACACGATCACCGGCATCGCGATGGCAGCGAGGACGAATTGACCCAATATGGAGGGCACACCGTTGATGCGGGCTGGCCCCAGTTTCAGTCGTTTCCAGCGGATCAGTATTCGAAGGAGTTGTTCGTAGACAATGCGATTCCCCAATCCGTCGGAAACACCTGGCAGATCTATATCTATCCCGAACAGTTCACGTACCGGCTAATTCGCCAAGGCAGGGAGTTCAGAGTTGATTTTGATTTGACCCGCCCAGTATCCCCGCCCCCGGCCCCGTGGGGTTACAAGGATGAGCAAGACTAAAGCGCAACCCTGCGGATGCTAGCTGGGCGCAAGTCGATTCAATTCGCTCAACTAACCGTCGCGACTGCCGCCGATCGACGAGGCATAGCCGAGTCAGACCTCTACAATGCCGTCAAAGCCGCCAAAGATCATACGTTTGCCGTCGAATGGCATTTCCGACATCTCAGCGCCAGCCGCTTGCATATCGGCAAACACTTTCTCGTTGCCCGCATCCCTCGCCGCTCGGTTGGGCCAAACGACCCAAGCGAAAACAACGGTCTCATCGTCTTTGGCCTGCACCGCTCCATAGAAATCGGTGAGCTTGCCCTTTGGCACGTCATCACCCCAACACTCCATAATCTGCACTGCACCGTGCCGCTTGAAAAACACAGCCGCCTCAGCGGCATGTTTGCGATAAGCCTCTTTGTTTGCCGTCGGCACCGCGGCCACAAAACCATCAACATACGCCATCACTACACTCCTTCAGTCTCGGTCTGGTGTTGCGCCGCCCGCGATCATACGCCCGGAGGCGGCTCTGCTTTCGCCACGTCTTGACGCCATCCACCAGCCCACCAATGGGAACTGGATCCAAAACGAAAAATAGAAAAACGTGAGATACCAATACGGCACCACGAAGCCAATGCCCAGCTCCTTGTACCATGCAAGTAACAGATAATCGTAGATGAACAGAGGCAACGTCAAGTACAACGCCAGCCAGCAAGAATTGACGAGATATCTTCCATCGTCCCAGAACTTATCTAACGTAAATCTGGTTACAGGAAAGTACATTGCTGTCACCGCGAACAAGATGACGACCTTAGCCCAGAAATACCACTGCTGGTGATACTCTGGCAGGCCGATCAGGAAAAACGTCAACCACGTGATGAAACTATATGCAAGAAGCTTCAAATGCTTGTTCGTGCTCATCTACTGCGTCCGCGATCCGTGAGTATGCCCAGCATCATTGTACGCGTTCACCGCCTGCCTGGGCGCTGCCTTGGCTGCGCCAAGCGCTAGGTGCATCGTTGCAAACGCCCAGACGGTGTAGCGTAGATAGTCCGCTGTCGCTCGACGCTTGTCGCCGCGATTGACACGCTGGATAGCGCCAGCGATTGGTCCAATTGCCTTGGGCTTACGGGTGCACCGTTTGATAGTTTCCTGACGCTACGCAGCTTGCGCACGCTATTTGCCCGACTGCGCCAGCACGAGAGAATGCCGGCCTGATTGCCAACGCAGCTGTCGACGATCCGCGCGTCAGGCGCGTGTACTATCCGGGCCGCAAAGAAGATCCAGGCCATGCCGTGGCATCGCGCCAGCAAATCGGTTTTGGTGGGATAGTCAGCTTTGAGCTGGACACCGGTCAGGTTTGCATCAAGACGTCTGCGAAAGGGCTCGACTATTTCTCGCTCGCCGAATCACTCGACGGTGTTGAGAGGCTGATTTGTCACCCATCAACAATGACACATGTAACGCTAAGCCAGCCAGCCAAAGCGAACGCCAGCATAAGTGAACGCCTTATTCGCCTTTCTGTCGGTATCGAGGATGGCGATGACCTGTAACGCGACTTGCGTTCGGCGCTATCGCTTGCCACAGCCGCGAAACTTGGCCCCGCCGTATCGGTTGCTGGGGTCGCTGCAGCAGGTTAGCTGTTACTGATTCTTCAAGGGCCTGTTGCGCACGTCCGCCTCGGTCAAGTGTGGCGCCGTCGATGGCACCGTCAAGTAGGATGGGCAGTAATCGACGAATATGTGTGCGTCGAGGCTAAGACCGTGATCATCGCCAATCGCGCCCATGCTAACGTCGAAAAACGACACATCATCATTTGACCGCCAAAACAAGCTTGACCCGCAACGCGCGCAGAACGCGCGCTTTGCCTGGGGTGACGACGCATACCAACGAAGTGAACTCGAGTCGTCGACCGTCAGCTCGCCCTGCAGTTCTATGCCATGAAACGGGCTACCGCCGTTTTGCTGCCGGCATTGGCTGCAATAGCAGGCGGAGACGCGCTTTACCTCACCCGCTGCTGTAAACCGTACATCCCCACACAGGCAGTTTCCGGCTAACTGAATGGTCATCTAAGCGCTCCTGGCTTTCGCGCTAACTGTACTACAACCTGCGACCTGCCATCTCGGCCGACTCGCAGCTACCGATAGCCGTGCGAGCACATGCGACGTCAGCGCCCCATCAGCGATCGGCCAGACAACGCGCTGCAACATCGCGTGGTGCGTCCTCGATCGCGGTCGCTAGTGTCGCGTTCCAGCGATTCAGCAAGCCGAATAGTGATAACAAGCCCAACATCTCGACGATTTGTTGCTCAGAGAAAAACTGCCGAAGCTCGCTAAAATGCGCATCGGTCGTGGAATTCGGCTGCTGGCCTGCAGCCAATGCGAGTCGCAGTGCGCAACGCTCGGCATCCGAATACAGCGCACTGGACTCAAACTCCCATACTTGAGCCAATTTTTCGGCACTGACCCCGGCCAACGTTACGGCGCCGTGCGCGGCATGCGCTTCGCAATACTGGCAGCCCGCTGCGCCGCTCACGACGGTCGCCATGAGACGTTTTAATTCACCATCAAGCGCACCAGGGGCATAGATGACATCGACGACTCCTTTCACAGCGGACAGGAACGCCGGCCAGCGGGCCATCGTCAACACATCGTTGGGCGTGAAACCCATTAACGCGACGGCGTCATCGAGCGCGGCGCGCATGTCGTCAGGCAACGCCGCGGGATCAATTGGACTAATGCGCGTCACATGGATCCCCTGCCTTATCGAAACAACACCAATTCGGCCGCTATGCGAAGCGCGGCACCCGAAACAGGATGCTGTACATCACCGGCACGACCAACAGCGTCAGCAAAGTGGCAAACAGCAAGCCAAATATCAATGTTACCGCCATCGGCTCGAACATTGCTGTGCCACCCCACCACAATGGCATCATCCCGAGCACCGTAGTCGCGGTGGTCAACATGATGGGCCGCAAACGCTGCAGGCAAGCGGCAACGACAGCTTCATTGGGCGGCTTGCCCAACTCGTCGATTTCGATCTTGATGCGATCGATCAACACGATGGCGTTATTGATGATAATACCGGATAACGCAATGATGCCGAGGAACGTAAAAAACCCCATCGTGGAGTTGGCGACCAACAACCCGAAGGTCACGCCAACCAGCCCTAACGGAATCGTCAACAGAATGATGATAGGCCGACGTATAGAATTGAACTGGAACACGAGGAGCAGCACGATCACCATGAGTGCCAGGGGTAGTTTGGCAACAATGGAGGCGTTCGCATCGTTGGAGCTCTCGGACTCGCCACCCACTTCGTAGCGGTAGCCGGCGCGCCAGCTTGCCGCTGTATCTGCGAGCCATGGCAAAAACGCTGCGTTGACCTCCGCGGCGGTCACACCGTCCTTTAACTGTGCCTGCAACGTCAGTGTTCGCTCGCGATCACGCCGCTCAATAATGCCGGGCTCAAACGTCAGACGAACATCTGCGACCTGTTTCAATGGTACGGGCCGCCCGGCCGTCTGGGAATACACGCTAAGACCGTCCAACTTGCTGATATCTTGTCGGTCCGACGCTACCGAGCGCAACGTCACTGGAATCAACTGATCACCCTCGCGATACTGGGTCATCTCAATACCACTTAGACCAGCGCGCAGAGAGTAAGCTACGTCGTTGCTGGTGACACCGGCGCGCAGCGCACGCTCCTGATCTACCTCAACAATCAGCTTCTTGGTTTGCATACCCCAAGTGTTTTTGACGGCCAATACGCCAGCATCAGCATACAAACGTTCAGTGACCTGACTGGCGAGTTCGTAAAGACCGCCGAACTCGGGGCCGGAAATGCGAACTTGAATCGGATAACCAACTGGCGGACCGTTCTCCAACCGAGCGATTTGATTGCCCATATCGGGGTGCCGTTCGAACAAGAATTGTTGAATCGTCGAGATGACCTCGTCGACGGCACCACCACTCACCGTGTTCGCGATCAGGAACGAATTGGCCGGATTCTGTGCTGGAGGATCAAGACCCAGCGTAAAACGTGGCCCACCCTCACCTACAAAAATCATCCAATTGTTTAGCAATGGGTCGCCATCATCGGGTGTAAACAGTGTGTCACTTACAAACGCATTCAAGTCACGCACGACTGCTTCGCTGGTTTCGATCGATGTACCCAGCGGTAGCTCGAGCTTGCCGGACAACACTGGGTCGTCGGACGGCGCGATGAACTGTGCCGGCACCTGACCCAATGCCAGCAAAGCGCCCATGAAGACGGCGACAACCCCCACGAGGAAGAGTGATCGGTGTTTCAACGCCCAATGCAGTATTGATCGATACAGGCCATACCATCGACCCTGGTGCGGCTCGACACCGGCGTCGGCATCGCTCTGCACGCGCAAAAGCGTCGTGGTCAGCATCGGGATTACCGTCATCGCCAGCATCCATGACAACAGCAATGCGATTGTAACCACATAGAAGATGTCCGCCGTGTACTCACCGACGGCGGACTCAGCAAGGCCGATCGGCATGAATGCTGCGCCTGTCGTGAGTGACGAAATCAATAGCGGTGTCTTGAGCTCGGCACCGGACTCAACCGCCGCTTGCACGGCACCCATGCCGCGCTCACGTTTAACCAGTACGGACTCAACAATGACGATCGCATTGTCGACCAGCAACCCGAGCGCAATGATCAACGCTGCCAACGAAATCTGATTCACTGTAATGCCAAACATCTGCATCACGAAGAACGTGATAATCATGGTGCTTGGGATCAATGCCGCGACGACCAGCCCCGTTCGGAATCCCAGAAAACCAATCATGACTAGTACGACGATGCCGATCGCCTGCAACAAGTTGCTGGCAAAGTCCGACACACTCTTGGTGACCAGATCGGCCTGAAACCAGATCTTCTCGATCGACACTCCTAGCGGATAGCGCGCCTCAATCTGTGGCATGAGTTCATCAAGGCGCTCCCCAAGTTTGAGGATATCGCCACCGTCGCGTAAAGAAATACCAAGTGCTAATGCGGGCTGGCCGTTGACGAACGTCAGGCTATCCGGCGGGTCGCGATAGCCACGCGACACATCAACAATGTCGCCAAGATAAACCACCGTGTCTCCCGGCAGCTCAATCACGGTACGGCGCAGCGCTTCCACCGACTCGAGGTTGCCGGTAGGCTCGAGGACGATGCGTTCACGACCGCTGACCAAGTTACCCCCCGATGACAGGATATTCACGCTCGCCAGCACGTTGGAAAGGCTCTGCGGGGTCAAGCCAAGCTCAGTCAGCCGCGCATTGTTGTATTCGACGAAGACCACCTCATCCTGCGCCCCATGAATACTCACCTTGGCAATGTCGGGTTCTTTCAACAGCTGATCGCGAATCTCATCCGCCACGTCTTTCAATTCAGCGTTGGAATAGCCATCGCCCGTCAACGCGTACACGCTGCCAAAGACATCACCAAACTCGTCATTGACGAAAGGCCCGGAGATACCTTCGGGCAAATCACGAGCGACATCATCGACCTTGCGACGTAGATCGTCGAAGATCGGGCGCATTTGTTTGTAGCTTTCTTTGAAGTTGACATACACGATGGAGATACCCGTTCGTGTATCCGAGGTGATATTGTCGACCTCGGGCATTTCCTGCGCTTTCTTCTCGATCTTGTCGGTGACCAATTGCTCCATCCGCTCTGGACTAGCGCCAGGCAGCTGGGTAGAGATCACGGCCGTACGAATAATGAAACCCGGGTCTTGCGCCTTGGGTATCGCGACGTACGCGAGGATGCCCGAGAGGATCAGCAAGACCACGACCACGGCAGTGACGCGGTTCTGACTGATCGCAGCGGATGTGAAACTCATGCTGCCTATTCCTTCGGCAACAAAACGGTTTGCCCTTCGCGGATCACCGAGGTGCCTGCGGTCACTACGCGATCGCCGTCTGCGAGGCCATCGAGTATCTCGATCCCCGTCGAAATCAACTCCCCGGCCGTCACCGGTCGACGTCTCACCACAGCCGTACCGTTGGCATCCGGCTCGGCAACAAACACAAACGTGCCTCGTTCATCGTTGACGACTGCCGCCGCAGGAATCACAAAGGTATCAGATTGCATATTCGGGAATTCAAAAATGACTTCTGCAGCCATGCTGGGTCGCAAAACAGCGTCAGATACGTCCAACGCAACGACCACGGGAAAGGTAGCCGCGCTGCCGCCCGCCGAAACACCGACTTCGGTAACGGCCCCAGCAAACGACCGACCCGGCAATGCATTAAACGCAACGCGCGCAGGCATGCCTTGTGACAAGCCGCTAATCAGACCCTCCGGCACGCCAAGGCTGACTTCGATGCCCGAGCCACAGTTGACCTTCGCCACCTGATTGCCTGCGCTAACGTTCTCGTTCAGGTCTACGTCGACGCTCGCGACGGTACAATCCGATGCCGCATTTAGCCGTGTATAAGAGCGATCCAACTGCGCAATTTCCAAAGACTTGCGCGCCGAACTCACTTGCGCCCGCGCCGACTCCGCATTCGCCCTCGCACCGTCTAGATCATTGCGCGACGCATTGTTGTTCTCATACAGCTCTTTAACCCGGCTGTAGTTCGACTCGGCGTTGCGTTGGTTTGCCGTCGCCTGGGCGAGGCTGGCTTCAGCCTGTTGTACGGCAAGGTCATAGGTCGATGGATTCAACCGCGCGATGAGTGCCCCCGCGGCGAGTCGATCACCCACCTGCACCGGCAACTCCACGATGGTACCGCTAACCTTGAAACTCATGCGCGACTCTTGTGTCGACTGCGAGATCCCGGAGAACGCACGCTCGCGTAAACCACCATTCTGCGAGACTACGGCAATCCGAACCGGACGCAGCTCTGGCTCCACCGTTGCGGCCGGCGGATCGCCGCATCCCGCCAACAGCATGCTTATAGCGGACACTATCGCAAATATGGCTCGGTTCACTGGCTGTCTCCCGGTGCAAGGCGCCGTGCCTCGCGTCCTTCAATGTATTGTCTGAATTGCTGCATACGTTGCACCTGCACATCGGCGGGCAGCAGGAAGTCGAAACTCGCGGTCGCGCGCTGCAAGTTGACGATGTCGAGCAGAAAATCGTGTACTGCGTTATTCGCGCTTAGGTCGGCTTGCAAGCTTTGATTCTGCGCGTCCAGCAAATCAATGATGCTCAACGCGCCCTGGCGATATGCATCCGACACGAGCGCCAGGTTTTTTCTCGATGCCTCGGCGCCAGCCTCTGACAATTCGATGTTTGCGTAGCTGGCCTGGGCAGACAGCAGGAAGGCCCGAATGTTCTGCTCGATGCGCTGCACGGTCGCGGAAATCTGAGTGCTTAACTGACGCTCTTGCAACGCCGCGCGCGATAGCTGCGAGCGACGAGCACCTGCATCGAACAGCGGCCATGTGGCATTCAGTGACACACTCCAGTCATTGACGCTATCGAATGCGCTGCCGGAGCCCAGCCCGGATGCATCAATGTTGTCAGAGTACTGCGCTTGCACACTGATGTCCGGCGCCCAGAACGCACGGCGACGCGCAACGACATCGCGGCGCACGGCATCCAGTTGCGCGCGCAGCTCGACGAGCTCCGGCGCCTGTTCCAGGCCTTGCGCGACACTGAAATCGACAAACCAGCTGAATCGTCTTGGGTTATTGATCAGGGTATCGAAATCGTCCGCTGAAATTGCAAAAGGTTCGTCGGGTGCCGGCATTGATAATCGCGGTACGGTACCCACGGGCCGGTTCAAGACCCGATTAAGGCTATCGTAGGCTTGCTGCTGCACCGCCAATGCGGCCAGCACCGACGACCGCGCACTGGCCAGACTCGCCTCCCAGCGAAATACATCGGCATTGCTCGCGGACCCCGCCCGGACCCGATCCCGTGCGAGGTCAAGGTTGGACTTAGTTAGCGCGAGATTTTCTCGTTGAATGATGAGCTGATTCTGAGCCCGCAGGGC